>JADZFI010000160.1 GCA_020850025.1 Saprospiraceae bacterium | reverse complement strand
TCGGTGGTTCTGTAAAGGCGTAACGAATACGGGCAGCGGTTGGATCGCCAGGATTGTAACCGTTTCCACCATAGGTAAGCGGCGTACCATCACGCCAGGTACCTGTGATATAGTTGTAGTATTCTTGCGGAGCAGAGGGGTCAACCGTACCGTTCGGTGCGCCAAGGCCACCGCGGTTGTAGTACATGAAGGAGTTCATGCCCAACTCGAATTCCACCTCTATAGAGTCCGTCGGATCCACCGTGTTGGTCTCAGGCTCCATACGGAAGCTCAACGGGCCGCGGAAGTAGTCTACACCAAGCAATGGAATTTTGTTTCCATAAGTGGCAGCACCGCTCGGGCAGGTTGAACCTGGGTTACCGTCCACCTGGTCCTGGTTGTAGATATACATCAGGCTTTTCGCCGTATCGCAACCGATATAGTCGTCTTCGTCGCAACCAAGGTCGGCATCAATCCACATGGCAAAGAACGTAGAGTCAATACGGTCGGTAGCACGGTTGATCAGTTTGTAGCGCTGGAAGGTCATATCATTCAACTGGTCGTTGGTGGTATAACCAAAGGCTTGTACCTGAACCTCCATCTGAATCGGACGGCCGTTGGTGCGCGCGTGCGCCTGGCCGCCGCCCTGGTCGTTGTAAATCCAGAATATCATTTCATCAGGGTAACGGTCCAATGCACATCCGCGAATCTCGATGGATGGGTAGTCACCTTCCAGCGGTTCGTAAGTGCCGTAAGTAGGGCCGTTATCATAGAAACCTGCCAGGGCCTGTTCGGTGAAAGGCAGGTCGAAACCCCAGATCAGGCGGAAGTACTCATTGCCTTTTGCAGGCCAGCCTTTTACACCGCGGGGGATATCGTTTTCGTTGAGGTTGCCGGCAGCAACGTTGGCCAGGTGCTTGCGGATTTCATCACCTGTTACGCGGAAGTGGCGGTCCCAGTTGGCGCAGGTAAAGGATTCCGTTACGCCAGACAGTGAGATCGGGCCAGGCCAGAAGTCATTGCGACCATCGTTACGATAGTCCTGGCAAGCCAGTTTGAGGTTATTACCCGGGTCAATACCACCGAGCCAAACAGCGCCTGCAAAAATGGAGGACACCTCTGGCTGGCCTGAAGCCGGGTCAACTTTTGGTACGATGTAACGGCCGCGGGAAAGGTCCCACCAGCAGTCGCCACCGCCCAGCAAACGCGCCCGAACGTTATTGATTGCCTGGTCGATCTGACTTTCAGAGTTGGCACAAACGTCGCGGTATTGAGCTTTCTTTACGGTTTTTAACGCCTTGCGACCAACCGGTTCACGGGCCTCAAGGCTCATTGCCCCGAGTGCCAGCAAAGCAATTATCCAAAGTCTACTTAAACGCATGGTAATTGTGTTTTTGAATTTTTTAAAAAGTTTGATCGTACAGGCACATTGCGATCATTTCCGCGGAGGAAATCACCGCAATGTGCATGCGACACATAGTGCCCGACCTTAGAAGTAGAACGCAGCCCCTATGAACACACGGCGCGGAAGCGCGAAGTTGTTAGGATTGCGAACCAACCAGGAGTAAGAGTCCAGGTATGCCTGGCGATTCAGTCCTGATTGTTCTACCTGATCTACTACCTGTTTGCCATCAGGGATAGCCAGATAGCCGTCGTCGGTCGGAGAACCCGTAGCCGCATATACCCCTAAGACGTTCAGGCGATTCAAAAGGTTGGCGACACGGAAATAAACGTTCAGGTCAAGCGGTTTTTTCGCTTTCTGGTTCAAACGGAAGGTCTTGTCGATACGCAAGTCAACGTTGAAACGCCATGGCAGGCGGCTTCCGTTAACAGCACCTACCGTACCGTTGGCGCCAAAACGGGCCGGACGGAATTTCTGGGTGTACGGACGACCGGAGGCGGCCGTTGCGATCAGGTTGATACCAAAGTCGGCCAGGATTTTCTTGCCGTTGATGATCGGACCGGTGTAACCCTTGCCTCCATCGAAACGGTAGTCAATCGTAGCGTTCAGGTTATGGCGCTCGTCGAAGTTAAGCGGGAAGAGGTAACGCACGTTACCACGCTGTGTCAGACCGCGCTGCGATTCAGAGTCGGAACCTGTACCATCAGCAAACTGCAGGGTGTAAGCAACACGCAGTTCGGTGTTTTTGGTACGGCGCAGGTCGTACTGCCAGGTAAAGCCTTTTACCGTAGCAAAGTCGATATTGCTGTAGGTATCATAGCTGCCAATTACCGGCACAAACAGGATAGTTTGGCGCTGGATCATGTCGCGGAATTCGCGGTAGTATGCCGAGAATTTGATAGCAGAGCGCTTGTTCAGCTCCTGCTGGAAACCTACTTCGTAGTCTACTACGCGTTCAGGCAACAGGTTTGCGTTGTTTTTGGTACCCGGGCGGTAGAAATAGAAATAATCGCGCGGGGTAACCTGCCAGTTGCTTGGCGGACGCTGTACAAGGATGTCGTAGTGCGCAAAGAAGTTAGCCTTTTCCGAGATCGGGAAAGAGAAGGCCAAACGTGGCAGGAAGTTCACCTGTGGCGTATAGTCGTCGAATGAGCCGTTTGGATCAAATTCAGGATTGGTCACATCCTCATCCGGATTGAACAGGTATGGATTTACTACTCCACCACCAAAGATCACGTTACCGTCGTTGGCCTGGCGACCGTCGGGGAAATACCAGGTATTGCCGTTGCGGAAAGCGGTAATGGTGTTATCCTGCTCGCTCACAGTGTACACTTTGAAGTCGTCGCCGATGGTGTTCGGGCGAGGAGTGGAGGTAGGTACCGTTTGGTAGAACGTTTCGGCGTCCATGATGCGGTACAGGGAATACGGATCTTTCAGGACCTTGGTATTGAGGTCAAAACGTTCCATACGCACACCAAGGCTGAAAATCATCTTGTTGAAAGTGAATTTATCTTTCAACCAGGCAGCCTGGTACAGCGGGCGAAGCGGAGCATTCGGGAAATCGCGAACGTTGTCAGATGCGCGGCTTCTGAAGAAGTCGTTGAAGGTAATTCCGTCGCCGGTGCGGTTGCCAAGGTAGTCGTAGCCATAGTAGCCGATCAGGTTTTGGTCCAGAAGTTCCCGTGGGGAGAACATATCAAGGCTGAGCTGATCAGGGGTCAGGGCATTCACGTTCACCCATTCATTGAGGGGAACACCCAGCGACTGGCGGACAGCGCGGTAGAAGCGGTTTTCCGGCAGGTCTACTGTGGCATATGGGTGCAGTGGCACAGTAATGCCCAGTTCCGGAATATCATAAATACCAATTACCTGGGTTGTATCCAAACCATTGAAGTGGATGTTGGCATACTGGCTGGCCCAGAGATACAAGCTGTTTGGGTTTATCTGATAGAAGCGGTTGGTACGCTGTTCGTTCAACAAACCGAACTGGATGTTGTGCGTACCGGTTTTGCCCAGTTTAAGGTCGAAGTTAACCGTAGCATTCAGGGTAGCGATGTCATTTTCCGATTTTTGGAAACGGTTGTGCGACAGACCTACGTTGGAGTACATACCGCCCCAAACGTCGTCGTATACCTGAGAGACGAAACCATTTCGGGTAAGGAAGGTCAGTTCAGCCGGGAACGGAGATGCTGCGATAGCATCGGCGTCTTTGATGGCGAATTCATTATAATTTTCCAGAACGGGATTTATACCGCCAGGGGTATAGCCGATAAAGCGGTCGTTATAACCCACATTTCTCCAAACGCTGTTGTCATCCGGTTCAACAATCGGCAACTGAGTGGTTTCAAACTGGCCGATATAACCATAATCGAACAAGCGATCTCCGTGACGCTTGTCGGAAACACGGCTGGTATTACGCTCGTAGGCAAACTGAATCTGATAGTTGGCGTTGCTGATAGAAACCCGCTTGCTGCTGGAATTATCCGGCTTGATGGCCTCAGCGTTGCCCAGACGGTGACGGAAACGGATATTACCGCGATAGGTGTTGCCGAATTCAGTCGGGTTATTTTGTGCGTTGAGCATGAACCAGCCAGGATTGCCTACAGAGGAACCTCCATCTACCAGATTGCGGTTATCGGTGTAAGTACCGGTAAGGCTGATGTCAATGTTGCTGGTCAGTTTAAAGTCCAGCTTACCATTCAGGTCAATATCGGTAGCCGTTTGGAAAGGGCGAGCCTTGAGCCGGTCCACATCATTATTGGTGAGGAATTCGGCGCTGTTGACCAGGTTGTTACCCAGACGGGTGATTGGAGATCTTTCCAGCTGCTGCTGCACACCGTCTTTGGCGCGGAATACAGGAAGTGCCGGGGGATCGTCTTCGTTGCGGGTAAGGTACTGCCCTGAGAGACGGAAGCCCACCACGGTGCGGGTTTTGTTGTCGGCAAGTTTCTTTTTAATGATGGGGCCGCTTATGTTGGCGGTTGCGAGCAGGTATCCGAAGGCGTCGAGGCCTTTGGAGTTTTCCACATCGAAGCCGCCATGGAATTCACCTGCCGGGCCTTTGGTGGTACCGGAGATGAAACCACCGGTCAAGTCGCCAATTTCAGCGCCCACACCAGAGGTTACCACGGAAATTTGCTCAAAGTCCTGAACAGGAGGTACGCCGCCCGACACACGAATACCGTCGATGTAGTAGTCGGTACCATTTGAGCGAGCCCCCTTGATGTTCACCTCACCACCATCGATGGAAGTAGCGCCTACTGTTGTAGCCACAATGGTGTTCACGCTACGCGTGGGCAGGTTCTTGATTTGTTCCGAGGTGAGAGTTTGACCACTGGAAGTCTGGTCTTGTTCGATCAGCGGCACCTTATATGCCGTGATTTCCACTTCTTCCAGCACGTTGGAATTGGACATGGTCACGTTTTGTGTCGTGATTTGTCCGCCCAACACCCGTACGCCGGTGATTTTTTGCGCCTGGAACCCTGTGTAGGAGAATTCCACATCGTATGTGCCAGGGTCGAGGTTGACACGATATTCACCGTTGTAGTCTGTGACGGTGCCTCGCACAAAGGATGTGCCTTTCAGTACCTTCACGGTTGCTCCGATAAGAGGTTCGGTGCCGTCGGTAATGGTACCGGTCAACGTAGTCGTTGACTGGGCCATTGCAACGACCGCGCAGAGCAGGAGCATCGCAAATGTTAATAGTAAAGAACGTACCATAAAACAGAGATTGAAAAATTACTTGTTTAGGTTTGACGATTCATTTTGGGCGCAACAGCGGGTTGCGTTATCCCGATTTTATTTTCTGCAAAAGAATTTCAGCCAACAATTTTTTTGATTCGTGCGTCCAGCCTGCCACGTGAGGCGAAAGCACTACGTTTTCCATTTGGTGCAACCTTTGGTACCAGCCGCGCTCTATATCCGTGAATGTTTCCGGTTTTTCATTTTCAAAAACATCCAGGCATGCTCCTCCGATTTGTCCTGTTTCCAGGCCTGGAACCAGGTCTTCCGTTTTCACATTTTTCCCTCGGGCAGTGTTGATCAGCACAAATCCTCTTTTGCATTTCCCGATGAATTGGGCATCTACAAAGTGGAGCGTTTCTAAAGTGAGGGGCAAATGTAAACTGATGATGTCTGCATCTGCCTGTATTTGTATCAAATTTGATTCGCTTACCCACGACATTTCTGCAGCAAATCCTTCCGGCAGGTACTTATCATAAGCCAGCACCCGCATTTCCATTCCTGCCAATTTTCGGGCAAACTGACTGCCCGTGTGTCCGAACCCAATGATTCCCAACGTTTTACCTCGCAGCTCCCAACCCCGGTTGGCCTCTCTTCTCCAAATATTCTGGCGCACTTCCCGATCGGCTCGGGGCAGATGGTTGGCAAGCCCCAGCAACATACCCAAAGCCTGTTCTGCCACCGCATTTCTGTTTCCCTCCGGACTGCTCCACACTTTTACTCCTTTTTCCGCCGCATATGCCCGGTCAACGATTTCCATTCCCGAACCAAGTCTGGCCACAAATCGAAGCTGGTGAGCTCTGTCCAAAAATTCCCGGTTCACCAGAATTTTACTGTTTATCACCAAACCTTCATACGCTCCTATCCTGTCTATGGTTTCAGCCGGGGTGATGTTTGGTTCAAAATCACATTCCCACCCTATTTGCTCTAGCCCTTCGATCAAAAGGCGGTGACAATCATCTGTAATAAGCACCCTTCCCATTAAAAGGCATATTTTCAGGTCGAATGTAGACCTACATTACAAAACAGGATTGAAGGAATGTGTGAGTGACAACTTTGTGCGAGCGAACGAATCACTCGGGCATGTGAAAGAAATTGGGTTTTTGACAATATCTGTGGAATTTTGCCGCTCCCAGGTTCTTACACCAACCACCACCTTTTCCCGACTAGCGGCAAAGATATTCAGACAAGTATATGAAACACATCTTTTTTTCAATTCTGTCATTTTTGGTTTTTTCACAGTGCCAGGAAGCCCCTCCGCCACCCAAGCATACGCTTCAATGTTATGCAAGGTTTGATGCGGCTGGCCGAAAGATCAAAGCAGAAGCCACGCTGCGCGATGGCGTGAGCAATCAGGTAATTGATATCCCCGGAGGCATTCAATTTCAGGGCACTGCCATGAAGGCCCTTCCGGTGCAAGGCATTACCTATTCTATTGAGTACCCTGCGGCGCACACCAAAACCGTGGATTTTGAATGGACGAATGCTGCCGGTAAAAAGGGGCTTTTCCAATTGGAGATGCCTGCCATTGATTCCTTCTTTTTCGACCAGGAAGCATTAAGCCCGAAAAACTCTGCCTACCTGCAATGGATTGGCAAAGCGCTTGCTCCTTCGGAATCGCTGGTTTTCATGTGGGAAAAAGCCGACGGCAGCGCTACGGTGCCCATGGAGGTGAGTACTACGCTGGGCAAGCCGCTGATTGAGATTCCAGCCGCCAAACTCGGGCAGTTGGGCGCCGGCGACTGGAACCTTTATCTGGTGCGCAAGCAGGCAGGGAAGGCCGACAATCCGGATTATGCCATTCAGTATGCTGCTGAATATTACACCAAAACCCGGAAAATCAGGATTCAGGATTGATTTTCGTTAGACCTCGTAGGTTTCCTAAACCTACGAGGTCTAAGAAACTTACGAGGTCTGAAATCATCCTCAATTTTTAACTGGCAGGAAAGAATACTCCCTGCCGTAGCGGAGCATTTGTTTCACAAAGTCGTGTTCATGCTCCACTTTTACATCAATGATGTTGCCATTGGCGTCTTTTTCAGCTACGAGCCGTGGCTGAACAAACCCTGAATAGGCTTTGGTAGGCAGAGCGGCATCGCGCGCTTTGACTTCTTTGCCGGTAGCAGCATCGGTTTTTACCCCGTAGGTTTCCACCAGGGTTTCGGCGGCTTTGTAATCGCCTTCGGATTTGATGCGCTGGATTTCGGCCAGTAACTGCCCGAACAATACCCGGAGTTTGGCGTAATCCCGAATATCGTAATAGGTTTTACCATTGCGCATTTCTTTCAGGATCACTCCTTCTGCCTTTCCGTTTTCCACTGCCCAGGCAGCCACCAGTTGGCGGTTGCGCATGTGGTCTTCCTCAATATCTGCTCCTGCTGGCAGACGACGCAGCTGCTGTAGCAGGGCATTGCGGATATACTGGTCGTATTCAGCTTTGAAGGCGTTGGCATCCGGCATCAGGCCCCATTCTATGAGTTTGGGATCAGGCATGAAATACAGGGCTACGAGGTCGGCACGGGCTTCTTCCAGGGTGCTGGAGTAGTGTTTCAGGGTAACATTCGGCTCCGGAACGCCAGGGTTGAGCTGACCGCTGGCATGGCCGATCACCTCGTGCAATGCAGTGTGCATTTTGCCGCAGGCTGCACCGTATTTTTTGGCATTTTCAATTTCTTCCGGGTCGTTGGCAAATTCCTGCAAGGCCAGCACGCCGCCTACCTGGTTATAAGCATCCTCAATATTGTTGAGACTGATGGATTTTGAGCCATAATCGGTGCGAATCCAGTTGGAGTTTGGCAGGTTGACGCCAATGGGCGTACTTGGAGCGCAATCGCCGCCTTCCATGGCCACATTGATCACGCGGTAGGAAACACCCTTCACTTCCTTCTTCTTGTGCTCCGGAGCGATGGTGGAGTTATCTTCAAAATACTGGGCATTTTTGCTCACAATGGCCATTTTTTCAGTGGCATCCGGGTCGTTGTACTGCACTGCAGCTTCGAAGTCGGCCTTGTAGCCTTTCGGGTCGTGGTACACCTCAATGAAACCGTTGATCACGTCGATGGTGCTTTCGGTATCCTTCACCCATTCAATGTTGTACTCATCGAATTTTTTCAGGTCGCCGCTGCGGTAGTATTCCACCAGCAGGCGCAAGGCTTTTTTCTGCTGCTCGTTTTCAGCAAACGGGATGGCTTTTTCAAGGTTTTCGGCAATTTTATCAATGGCCGGGCCGTACATGCCGCCGGATTTCCAGACTTTTTCTTTCAGCTGGCCATTCTCTTTTACCAGTTTGGAATTCAGGCCAAACATGGGCGCCTTCTCGCCGGCTGCCTTGATTTTCGCTTTGT
>JADZFI010000159.1 GCA_020850025.1 Saprospiraceae bacterium | reverse complement strand
CATCGCCATAACCCGCTACAACGGCTACTTTGCCCGCCATCATGATGTCGGTAGCGCGGCGAATGGCATCCACCAGGCTCTCTTTGCAGCCGTACTTGTTGTCGAACTTGGATTTGGTAACCGAGTCGTTGATATTAATGGCAGGAAGCGGCAGGGTGCCTTTCGCCATGCGCTCGTACAGGCGGTGTACACCGGTGGTGGTTTCTTCAGAAATGCCACGGATGCCGGCAGCCAGCTCAGGGTACTGATCCAGTACCATATTGGTGAGGTCGCCCCCGTCGTCGAGGATCATGTTCAGCGGCTGGTTGTCTTTAAAAGCAAACAGGGTTTGCTCAATGCACCAGTCGAACTCCTCGGCATTCATGCCTTTCCAGGCATATACCGGAATACCGGCTGCAGCAACGGCCGCAGCAGCATGATCCTGCGTGGAAAATATGTTGCAAGACGACCAGGAAACTTCTGCTCCGAGTTCTACCAGGGTTTCAATGAGCACGGCCGTCTGGATGGTCATGTGGAGGCATCCTGCTATACGTGCGCCTTTCAGGGGTTTGCTGGCGCCAAATTCTTCGCGCAGCGCCATCAGGCCCGGCATTTCGGCTTCTGCCAATTGAATTTCTTTGCGTCCCCAGTCGGCCAAAGCAATATCCTTTACTTTGTAGGCTGGGCGAGTTTCTGTAGCAACCATTTATAAATGTGTGTAAGTGAAAAAGTGAGTGAATGGGGGTTTGTTTGGAAAACCCGGAAATTGCAGGTGTTAATCCAAACAACATTTGGCTATTGCCTGTAATTCGAGCCGCAAAGGTACGGGTTTCCTGTCGCAAGAATCAAGTGCAGTATTTATTTCCCTGCAGGCCATTTATTGTCCGCTCTATCGGCGTCCGGAATGGTGGTTTTCCCAAGACTTGCCGACTGCACCGTTTTCCCTGCCGGACATTCGATCCGGAAATTTTGTTTGCCGTCTTTCCAGATGGCGGCCGTTTGGTGGAAGCTTTGTTTGGTGCCGTCTGAAAAGCTGACCTCCAGATGCAAGGGCACCGGTATGTTGCCTTTTCGCGAGATCAACACGGTCTGGTTATTACCGGCTTCATTACGCACTACACCCGATATGCCCAGATCCGGATAGCCCCAGTCAAAGAACCAGGGTTTCCAGAACCAGTCCAGGTTTTGGCCGGAGGCCTGATTCCAGGTTTGGAAAAAATCAAAAGGCGCCGGGTGCTTGCCTTTCCAGCGATTCAGGTATTCCGTCATGCAGGCATGGAAGGTTTCGTATCCCAACAGATTCAGCAGCGTAAAGTAGGCTTGCGAAGGGCGCTGATATGCTGCGTTGCGGTAAGCCGCGGTCAGGTTGCGCGATTTTACCATGGGTGGCACGTCGTTTTCAGTGCCGGCAATAGAGGAGTAGTCGCGCACTCCGCCTTCTGTATGGTTGGAGAGCGAATCGGTGAGGAGGTAATCAAAAAATGCTGCCCAGCCCTCGTCCATCCAGGCATGGTCCTGCTCGTTGATGCCCATCATAAATGGGAAATAAGTATGGCTGATCTCGTGCAGCGTGAGGCCCATGGGCGAGCGGGGCGCCGTGCTCACGTCGTTGCACATCATTGGGTATTCCATTCCGTCGTCGCCATTGAACACCGTCATAACAGGGTAGGGGAACGGATACCCCGGCAGCCAGGTGCTCATCAGCCGGATGCCGTCGGCGGCAATGCGGGCTACCTGAGGGTAGTCGGTTGATGCGGTATTATAAGCAGCGCTGACGAAGGTGCGGCGACCGGTTTTGTCGTCCACCACCACCGAAGTGGCATCCCAGTTGAAGTGATCGCTGGTTCCGAAGGCAAAATCAGGCACATCGGTGGCTAAGAAACGGAAGGTGTTGGGGGCGTTTCGCTGGTAAATGCCGCCTTTTTTCAGTTCCGCTTCTGAAAATACGGAAATGACTTCCGTGGACTTTTGAGCTTTTTCCCAACGATTGAAATACGCCGGCGTAAGGATTTCGCGTGCATTCTGCCATTCGCCGGTGGCCCAAACCTGAAAACCTGCAGGCATAGTGATGCTTACATCATAATCAGCGAAATCATGGTAGAATTCCTGCTGCCCGGTGTAGGGAAAACTGGCCCAGCCGTTCAAATCGTCGTACACGGCAATCTGAGGATACCAGTAGGGAACAAAAAAGGTAGTGCTGTCGCAGGTACATTCCCTGGCAGCCGGGCCTGCCGGCAGGGTGTACGACCACTGAACGGTAAAGGTGGCGCTCGATTTGGGCGCCAGTGGTGTGTTTTTTATGGAAACATCCAGAAAAGTGGCAGAACGATTTTGATTTTTAGCATCCACGGGCTGTCCGTTCAGGGTAATACGTTCGATGCGGGTGCCTTCATCGCTGACATCCGAGGCCGGAATGTCGGACCCACGCTGGGCGCCTTTGCGGTAGCGGTCGTGCTGAAGTTTGAACCGGATGGTTTTCAGGGTGTCCGGGCTGTTGTTGATGTAGGTAACGGTTTCTTCGCCGGATAATTTCCGTGTTTTTGGCTCAATACTGGCATTAATACGGTAGGACGCCCTGTTTTGCCAATAATTAGGCCCGGGTTTGCCATCCCAGCTGCGCGTTCCGAGTTCGTAAGGCTTAAGGTAGTTTCTGGGGACAAAAAGGGTGGTTTGGCCGATTGATGTGCCGGCCAGAAACATACAGGTAAGAATGCAAAAAAATCGTTGCGTCATAGACTTTAATTGATGATCCAGTGGCGAAGAACGGGATATTTCTGCTTATTGTTCAACGCAGAAAGTTTCGTCGCAATATGGATTGGATTAATAAAATGTTTTTCGAAGGATAATTTTTGGGCTTCTTTGGGTTTATATTTCGATTTATTCGTTTTTATTAGCTGCTTATATCATTTAAATGATGTTTGTGTGAAAAAAAATATTACATAAGAATAAAATATGCAAAATATATTTGCTCTGCAAAATTTCGCCAGACTTAATCCTGTGGAATAATCCAAATGCTTTTGCTCCCAATCGATCAACTGAACAACGTTTCCAAATCAAACTGTTCACATTTTAAATCTTTTATCTATGAATCGAAAGTTCTTATGGTCTTGCTGTGTGCTAATGCTTTGTGCCTGGAATGTTTCAGCGCAGCACCGCACCTGTGCTGCGGAGGAAGTACTTCAGCAGCAATTATTGAATAATCCGGCCATGCGGCAGGAAATGGACCGTATCGAAGAGCACGTTCAAAAATTTGCCCAAACTGCCCACGACCGCACCGTTATCACCATTCCGGTGGTGGTGCATGTAGTTTGGTACAACAGTACACAAAACATTTCCGATGATGAAATCCTTTCCCAAATTACCGTTTTGAACGACGATTTTCGGCGCACCAATGCGGATGCCGGAAATACCCCCAGCGCTTTTCAGGGCGTTGCAGCGGATTGTGAGATCAACTTCTGTATGGCTACCCAGGATCCGAATGGCAATGCTACCAGCGGGATTGAAAGGCGCCAAACAACGGTAAACGGGTTCAGCACCAACGATAATGTAAAATTTTACAGCAGCGGAGGCCTGGATGCCTGGGATCGCGATCGGTATTTGAATATTTGGGTGTGCAATCTTTCCAGTGGATTGCTTGGCTATGCCCAATTCCCTGGCGGACCGGCCAACACCGATGGTGTGGTTTGTGATTACGCCTATTTCGGCACCATTAATTCCTCTCCTCCATTCGATAAAGGCCGTACGGCTACTCATGAAGTGGGGCACTGGTTGAACTGCTACCATATCTGGGGCGACGACGGTACCTCCTGCTCCGGTTCCGACGTTGTATCAGATACCCCTAACCAGGCAGATGAAAATTATGGATGCCCCAGTTTCCCTCAGGTGAGTTGCAGCAATGGTCCTAATGGCGATATGTTCATGAATTACATGGATTACACCGACGATGCCTGCATGAACTTGTTTACTGCCGGACAAAAAAATCGGATGCAATCCTTGTTTTCTGCTGGTGGAGCCCGCGAAGCGCTGGCCTCTTCTCCCGGCTGCGAAGCACCATCCGGCGATCAATGTAATGCACCTGCAGGGCTGAATGCCACCGGTGTTACCCAAAGCAGCGCAACCTGCAACTGGAATGCCGTTAATGGAGCTACCTCCTACACGCTGGAATGGAAAAAGAACTCAGATCCCGGTTGGACTGTTGTCAACAATATTACCGGCACCTCTCATACCCTGAACGGACTGGCTGCCGGAACGCTTTACGATTTTCGTGTAAAAGCAGACTGCGATGGCACCGGCAGTAATTATTCTTCAACAGCTCAATTTACTACAGTATCCAACTGTTCCGATCAGTATGAAACCAATAACACCAACGGAACAGCCAAATCAGTGCCGATCAATACAGCATTCACCGCTCAGATTGCCTATTCCGGAGATAAAGACTATTACAAGTTCGGAAATACCAGCAGCCAAAAAAACATCAAGGTTGAGTTGACCACGCTTCCGTTTGACTACGATTTGAAATTGTACCGGGGGACAACGCTGGTAGGAACCTCTGAAAATGGCGGTACTCAAGACGAACTCATTATCCTGAACAATGCTACGGTATCCACCAACTATAAAGCCTATGTTTACGGATACAACGGTGCATGGAGCAATACACAGTGCTACACCTTCAAAGCAAGCAGAAGATCAACTGCCTGGCGTACGGATGGTTCCGACACAGATCCTGGTGAGGAAATTCCAGTGGAGGTAGTGTTCGAAAACGTTGGTTTTGGCTTGTTCCCGAATCCGGCCAATGACCAGGTGGTCGTTGAAGTGCCGATGGAAAATGAAGGTCAGGTAAGTGTCACCATCCTTGATCCCTCTGGGAAAATGGCACTCTCCCAACATAGGACGCTTGCAAAAGGCGACAACCAGTTCAACTTCCAGTTAAATCAACTGCCCAATGGCGTTTATTTTGTACAGGTAAGAAACGGTGAACTCGCCCATACCCGAAAACTGGTGATCCAGCGGTAACTAAGAGCGGCCTTTGATGCTTAAGAGCATTTTCTACCGCAGAGACATGGAGGTGCAAAGACCTTGTTCAATGCGCCTCCGCGTTTCTGCGGTATTTTTTTTTATCATTTCTCAAATGTCATAATAACCCGCTCAATGATGTCGCAACAATCATTGTGCTGTTCTTCCGTCATCACCAGCGGAGGGGCGAAGCGAATGATATTGCCATGGGTAGGTTTGGCCAGCAAGCCGTTTTCGGCGAGTGCCAGGCAGATATTCCAGGCAGTCTTACTTTGCTCAGTGTCGTTGATCCCGATGGCGTTCAGCAGACCCTTGCCGCGAACAAAAGAGATCAGTTCCGGGCGTTTTTGTTCCAGCACCCGCATGCGGGACCGGAAGATTTTGCCCAATTCTTTGGCATTTTTTGCCAATTGCTCGTCTTCCACCACGCGCAAGGCTTCCATAGCCACGGCACAAGCCAGCGGATTACCGCCAAAAGTGGAGCCGTGCTCGCCCGGTTTGATGGTCAGCATCACCTCATCCGAGGCCAGTACAGCGCTGACGGGCAATACGCCGCCCGACAATGCCTTGCCAAGAATCAGTACATCCGGTTTTACGCCTTCATGGTCGCAGCAAAGCCGTTCGCCGGTACGCGCAATGCCGGTTTGTACTTCATCGGCGATGAACAATACCCGGTGTGTTTTGCACAAATCGTATGCGGTGGAGAGATAGCCTTCATCCGGAACATTTACCCCGGCTTCGCCCTGGATGGGCTCAATAAGGAAGGCGGCCACATTGGGGTCGTCCTTCAGCGCTTGCTCCAGCTCTGCCAGGTCGTTGTAAGGGATCACTTCCAGGCCGCGCATATAAGGGCCATATCCCACCCGGCTGGCAGGATCGGTGGAAGCAGAAATGACCGACAGCGTGCGGCCGTGAAAATTGCCGGAGGCAAAAATCACTTTGGCTTTTCCTTCGGCCACGCCTTTTACCTGATAGGCCCATTTTCGGGCCAGTTTGATGGCAGTTTCCACCGCTTCAACACCGGTATTCATCGGCAGAATGCGGTCGTACCCAAAGTATTGGGTCATAAACTCCGCATATTCCCCCAGGAGGTTGTTGTAAAATGCCCGGGAGGTCAGGGTGAGTTTTTGCGCCTGATCTATCAATGCCTGAATGATGCGCGGATGGCAATGCCCCTGATTGACGGCACTATAGGCGGAAAGGAAGTCGTAATAACGTTTGCCCTCCACATCCCAGACGTAAACGCCCTGCCCGCGCTCAAGCACTACAGGTAGCGGGTGGTAATTGTGGGCATTGTAGCGATCTTCCAGTTCAATCAGTGCAGCAGAGGAATGCGCGGTGAGAAGCTCCATGGTGGGATTGGTTAGCGTGAACAACGTTTGTGTACCCAATAATTGGATACAACTGCAAAGGTAGTGCAGTTCCGACTGCCGCCCAAAAACGCAGTGATGGTTTTATGGCCGTAAAGAAAGTTGTTTCGTCCCGGGAGTGCAAACTACGCTTCTATTTCGGCATAAATCAGCGCACGATCCAGCTTTCCGGAGGAAAGTTGCTGTATTTCCGCCATTTTTCTGCCGGCAACGGCACTTTCTGCTAGCTTTTTATCGTCCAGACGAGCAGTCAGGTAACCTGCTAAAAATGCCTGCTCATTCAGGGCTTGAGGTACGCGGAACGGCAGTGTCTGGGTTTCGTGGTCGTTCCCCACCCAAAAAGCATCTTCTGTAATGAAACAAACTTCTTCCGCCCCGATTTTCAGGAAATGGTCAATAACCGACTGTGGAGCAGGAGCCGGGTCTTCGTACAAACGACTCCAGTCCCGGGCGTTCAGTTTGATCAGTGCCTTGTATCTGGAAAATTCGGACACCATTTTTTTGGCCTCTATGCGGTCCGGGAAGATTTTGGGCGTGTAATTCAGGTCGAGCGAGACGATACATCCGGCGCGCTGTGCCCTTTCTGCCGCCTGCAGGATAACGTGCTGCGAGGGGTTTTTGCTCATGGCAAAGCAGGTGGCATGGAAAACGCCGATCTGCTCAAACGACTGAAACGGAAACTGCCGGATGGACAACATTGAGTCGGCAGCCCGGTACACCTGCATATTGGACTCAGATGGTGAATGCGTATTAAGGATTAGGGTAGTGGGCTCTTCTACCTGCGCTACGCAGGAGCTGTCAACGCCGGATTGGTTCAGGTAACTGACAATCGCTCTGCCCATATCGTCGGTACCAACGGTAGCAGCCAGCATGGCTTTATTGCCTAACCGTGCCATTTGTACAGCCAACATGGCCGGTGCGCCACCGGGGGTTCTTTTGTACAAAACGCCTTCTTCAATTGCCTGTGCAAAATCAGCCGAAGTAAACTCTACATACAATTCTCCAGCTGACAGGATATCAATACTTCTTCGCATAAATGCCGGTCTCAGAATTTTTCAAAGGTCTGATGGGTGATGCTCATTGCTCGTAGTTTTTGCTCTGGCCATTCCCCTTGTCCCTCTGCTCCAGTTCCGGGGGCAATAATACGGCGAATTCCATTCCCATTCGCCCCTGGAAATTGCTATTCGCCCCGGCGCTTTGCTGTTTGCCCCAAAACCATGCGGAAAGCCCCTATTTCAGGGCTGATTGCTTAACATGCTAATTCCTTTGTGGCATAAAAAATTAAACGCCATGCTCGATTTACTTTCTTCATTCAGTCTTTACAGCCACATTGCGGCCGGCATCATCACTCTTTTGGTTGGCCCCGTCGCCATCTTTTATAACTTTAAAGATGCCAGAAATCACCGCCTGGCGGGTAAGATCTTCTATTACGCCATGCTTTGGGTGGTGGTAACCTCTGTTGCCGGATTCCTGAAACGACCCGATCAACCCTTTTTTCAGTTTTTACTCGGGATTGCCATCCTGGTGCTGGCCGGACTTCTCCGCGGGGTGCGCAGTATCATGCTGATGAAGGGCGACAAGGTTAAGGCAATCGACTGGGGGTACACCGCCATGCTGGGTTTGAATGCGGTGTACATGTTGAGCATGTCGGTCAGCTTGAGCTTATCCGGGGCTGCCATGGTGTTCCCGATACTGTTTGGAGTGTTTGGCATGAATTCGCTCCTTGATGCCCGGTTAAACTGGAAAACCTTCCGCCAAGCGGAAGCGCTCGATAGCCTGGACTGGATGCGTCTGCATTCCACTACTATGATTGGGGCATTTATCGCCTCCACCACGGCTTTTACGGTGAATTCCGCACATTTTCTGCCCTGGTGGGCGCAGTGGTTTGGTCCCACCTTGCTCCTGGTTCCGGTGCAGATTTATTTTGGCAGAAAAATTAAAAGCCTCGCATCACTCAAATCATCAAAATCACTCAAATCATCAAAGTCATTTTAATCAGAGTCGAAAACAAACAACCAGCCCGGGTGGTACAACCATTCGGGTTTTTGTGTGTTCAGATTGATCCCGGTTCAGAGGCTGTCTCATAATTAAATTTTACCGCAGAGTCGGAGAGACGCTGAGGTGTATAGCATTGATTATCAAAACCTCTGCGTCTCCCCGCCTCTGCGGTAAAACTAAAAATGCGACTTAAGAGACAGCCTATTAGGCCATTATTGCCAGAATACCCCGAATATTGCCCCCCGTTTTTAGTATCCACTCACACATCCATGACCGCACACCTGCTTACCGTTGGCGACGAGATTTTAATCGGCCAGATCGTAGATACCAATTCCTCCTGGATGAGTCGCCAGCTCAATTTACAGGGCATCCGGGTAACCGGCAAAAGCAGCGTGGCCGACACGCGGGAGGCCATCATTAAAGGGGTGGAACAGGCCATGGCCTCCGCTCCCATAGTGCTGATCACCGGCGGACTGGGCCCAACCAAAGACGATGTGACCAAAACCACGCTTTGCGACTTGTTCGAGAGCCCCTTGGTGCTTCATCAAGAGGTGTACGACCGGATTGAGGGCTATTTCAGGAAAATTGGTC
This sequence comes from Saprospiraceae bacterium, assembly GCA_020850025.1. Taxonomy (GTDB): domain Bacteria; phylum Bacteroidota; class Bacteroidia; order Chitinophagales; family Saprospiraceae; genus M3007. The sequence goes on along the minus strand of JADZFI010000159.1, from coordinate 1,869 downwards.
GCGGAGTACCCCTGGATTCGATCCGTCATCAGGCCATGTTGCCGGAAAAAGCGCTGATCCTGGCCAATAAAGTAGGCACGGCCTCGGGCATGTGGTTTGAGCGCGACGGGAAAGTGGTGGTTTCCATGCCGGGCGTGCCCTTTGAAATGGAGTATTTGATGACGAACGAGGTGCTGCCACGCCTGAAGGAAAGATTCGTGTCGCGCCCCATTGTACACCGCACCCTTCAAACTGCGGGAGAGGGAGAAAGCAATATTGCGAGGCGGCTGGAGGCATTTGAAGATGCCCTTCCCGAGCACATCAAACTGGCCTATTTGCCCACCCTGGGTCAGGTGCGACTCCGATTGACGGGCGTTTGGCCGGGCGAGCTGATACCGGAGGCCGAAGCCCTGTTGCAGCAGGAACTGGACGCAAAAAAAGCGGAATTATTGGCGGTAATCCCCGATTTGGTTTTCGGAGAAGAAGAGGATACGCTGCAGGAAACGGTAGGCAAACTGCTAAGACAGCAGGGCAAACAATTCGGTACGGCAGAGAGCTGCACCGGCGGCTATGTGGCGCATTTGATTACGCTGGTGCCGGGCTCTTCTGATTATTTTCCGGGGTCCATTGTGAGTTATTCCTATGAAATGAAAACCAGGTTACTGGGCGTAAAACCGGAAACCCTGGAAACCTTCGGCGCGGTAAGCGAAGAAACCGTTCGTGAAATGGCCGAAGGCGCCCGAAAAACCCTTGGGGTGGATGTTTCTTTAGCCATTTCCGGCATTGCCGGCCCGGGCGGCGGCACGCCCGACAAGCCCGTTGGCACGGTCTGGATGGCCGTGAGCGATGCGCAACGCACCGAAGCTGTTAAAATAATTTTTGGGCGAGACCGGGCTAAGAATATTCAGTTGACCGGGGTGTATGCCTTGAATATGGTGCGGAGGTTTTTGTTGGAGGACTGAAGTGGATATCAAAGGAATGGCGATTGTTAAATTTCAGGTGTTCGTTTGTAACATTGAATTTTATTACCTACATTTGTTTGCGTTTAGCTCCGGCAATTCTTAATCTATATAAAGGAGCGCGCCAGTTAACTGCTTTAATCTTTTAGAGGACTTTGGTTTTAGGTATAGCTTAGGTAGGCATTAAAAGTTTTGTCTGAACGGATGGTATTTAACTTTCAGAGATCCTCGCGATAATCACGCTAATCCAATATTACTTGCAGCGATATGATGAAAAGTTTTTGAGTTGCTCCAGTTACCTGGAGTGGCACTGGCACCTATTTTTTTACCCTTAAATTTTTTTTACGATGAAAACTGGTTATTTTCAAGATTTCAAAATTTCAAGATTTCAAGATTTCAATAGTTGTATTTGTCCTGATTTGGGTAAATATCCTCTTTCCGGGCCAGGGATTTTGCCAAACTGATCCTGTACCTTTTGAATGTGCGATGTGCTGCGGCTCTGGGGAAAATAGCTCCTCAGGGCTCTGTGGGAATACTTCTACCTTGTGGAGAATGTATTACTGCAGGGCTTTCAGCAAGGGAATTTGGAAGATCAGTATTTTGCTCAAATTCAAACCATCAATTCAGCAAGACTTTCCGACCCTGAGTTTGTATTGAGCCCTGCACAGGAAGAAACTCTGCTTGGTATTGCCAACTCATCAAGTCTGGAGGCAGGATATGCACAAACTATGCTGGGGATACTGACCGGGCGGGTATTTATGCCTAAGTTGCCCGCTTTGATGGAGGAACGGAGCAATAATTCTCAAACCTTGCAACTAAGCAAAGTTGGGGTGTTGTTGGTATCTCCCAACCCAGCCAATGATGTAATCAACATCCAGTTGCCAAAGGCAATAGATCGGTCTGCTAACCGGATACTTGAACTAAGGGATAT
>JADZFI010000158.1 GCA_020850025.1 Saprospiraceae bacterium | reverse complement strand
GGATTACCGCCGGGCGTACTCAATATTGTGCACGGACTTGGCCCCAAAGTAGGAGAAGCCATTGTAAAACATCCAGGCATCAAAGCTATTTCCTTTACCGGAAGCACCCGGGCCGGAGCAGAAATTGCCCGCATTGCCGGCCCTATGTTTAAAAAGACCAGTCTTGAATTAGGTGGAAAAAACCCAAATCTGATCTTTGCCGACTGTGATTACCACAAGATGCTGGACACCACCGTGCGTTCTTCGTTCAATAATCAGGGACAGATTTGTCTATGCAGCTCCCGTATTTATGTGGAAAAAAGTCTGTACCCCAAATTCAAAAAAGACTTCCTGGAACGAGTGGCCAAACTCAAAGTGAGCAATCCTCTGGATCCTTCTGCCAACCTGGGCGCTGTGGTTTCCAAAACACACTTCGAAAAAGTATTGGGTTGTATTGAGTTGGCGAAGGAAGAAGGAGGTAAGGTGCTTACAGGCGGCCAAGCCATTTCCATGCCGGCGCCATACGATAAAGGCTGGTACATTGCCCCAACCGTTATAGAAGGACTGGGTGCTCAGTGCCGTACCAACCAGGAAGAAATCTTCGGACCGGTTGTGACCATTCAACCATTCGACGATGATGCCGAAGCGCTGCAGTTGGCCAACTGCACCAATTATGGTTTGAGCGCCACCGTTTGGACCAACAATCTTCAACGCGCACAATACCTTTCGCAGCATTTACAGGCCGGTATCGTTTGGGTAAACACCTGGATGCTGCGCGATTTGCGCACCCCATTTGGAGGCGTTAAACATTCCGGGGTAGGGCGGGAAGGAGGTTGGGAAGCCATGCGGTTTTTTACCGAAACAAAGAATGTAACGTTTGGACTGTAATGAACAGGGCTGCCAAAATGTCTATGGCATAATTATCGCCATACCATTGCGTGAAAGTACCGCCCGCCTTTTCATTCATTCAATCGTTATATCATGCTCGAATTTCTCTCTACAGAAGCGGGACCAAACGGTACTGCGTCCCCTTCCTTTTCAGCTCTTGAAAAAGATGAAATAATACTGGATACCTATTCCAGAACCGTTTCCGGCGTGGCCCGTCAGGTAAGCGGCGCCGTGGTGCACCTCAAAGTGCAGAAACCGGCAGACCCAAACAAGCGACCCAATCAGGCGCCCAATCAACCTAACGGCGGTTCGGGCAGCGGGTTCGTGATCAGCACCGACGGTTTTGTCGTGACAAACAGTCATGTTGTAAACGGCGCTTCCCACATTGAAGCGAGTCTGCCGGACGGCCGGAGTTTCCATGCACACCTGGTAGGCGATGATCCTGCCACTGATATTGCCGTAGTGAAAATTGACGGCGACAACCTTACGCCCACCCGATTTGCCGACAGCAGCAGTTTGCAGGTTGGGCAAATTGCGATTGCCATTGGCAACCCGTTTGGCTTCCAGTACTCTGTAACTGCCGGTGTAGTTAGTGCCCTTGGCCGTACCCTTCGCACACAAACAGGCAGGCTGATTGATGATGTTATCCAGACGGATGCAGCACTGAACCCTGGTAATTCCGGCGGACCACTGGTTGATTCTTTTGGTCAGGTGATCGGTGTGAACACTGCGGTAATTCTGCCGGCCCAGGGATTATGCTTTGCCGTAGCCTCCAACCTGGTGAAATACGTAGTGGGAAAACTCATCCTCGAAGGCAAGGTGCGTCGGGGTATGCTTGGCATCGGGGCACAGGCAGTGCCGCTCCCGGTGAAATGGTTGAATGCATTGGAGGTACCCACCAAAGGAGGTATTCAAATACAAAGCGTAGAAAGTGGCGGGCCTGCAGATAATGCCGGACTCCGCGCCGGCGATATCATTCTGCAATTTGAAGGCAAGCCGGTAGATACCATTGATGCCCTGCACAAAGTATTGGATGAAACCAGCATCGGGCGCAATGTCAGTCTTTGGGTACTTCGCGACGGACAATTGAAAAGTCTGGTAGCCGTGCCGATGGAGATGAGGTAGATCATTACATTTACGGCAGTTTCACCATCCGCTATTTTTGAAAATGCCGAACAAGATCAACCGCCGATCCTTCCTTCAAAACGCTGCTTTAGCCGGTGCAGCGCTGACATTGCCAACGCTGACCGCTGCTGAAAATGAATCCCCACAGGTAAATATCCTGAACCCCACCTCTATGAAATCCAAACTCCGCATTGGATTTATAGGGGTGGGGCTTCGGGGACAAAACCATGTAGAAGCAGCACTGCTGCGCGACGACTGCGAGGTGGCCGCTATTGCCGATCCTGATCCACGGATGCTGGCCGATACCTTGAAGATGATTGAGGAGAAGGGCAAGAAAAAACCGGAGGTGTACGACAAGGGTGATTATGATTATCAACGTTTATTGAAAGACAAAAACATTGATGCCATAGTCATAGCAACACCCTGGGAGTGGCACACCCAACAGTGTGTGGAGGCCATGCAGGCCGGCAAGTACACGGCCACAGAAGTATGCGGAGGATTCTCTCTGGATGAATGCTGGCAGCTCGTGAACACCCATGAGACTACCGGCACCCACCTGATGTTTCTTGAAAATGTATGTTATCGCCGGGATGTGATGGCGGTACTGCAGATGGTCCGCGAAGGATTGTTTGGCGAGCTCATTCATTTGGAAGGCGGATACGAACACGATCTGCGCGGGGTGAAATTCAACGATGGCGTAACGCCTTACGACTCCGGTGTGGAGTTTGGAGAGAAAGGATTTTCAGAAGCCAAATGGCGCACCAAACATTCTGTGCACCGCAATGGGGATCTCTACCCAACACACGGCGTTGGGCCGGCAGCCATGATGATCAACATCAACAGGGGAAACCGTTTTGTCTATCTCACCTCTATTTCCAGTAAATCCAGAGGGCTACATGATTATGTTGTGAACCATCCAAAAGGTGGGCCTTCGCACCCGAATGCCCAGGTGCAGTTTAACCTTGGCGACAAGGTGACTACCATGATCAAATGTTCCAACGGAGAAACCGTGATGCTTTCGCATGATACCAATCTGGCACGCCCTTACTCTCTTGCCTTCCGGGTACAGGGCACGCGCGGTATCTGGATGGATGTGAATAAGAAACTATTCATCGAAGGAAAAACTGAAGCCCATCGCTGGGCCGATGCCAAACCCTGGCTGGAACAATATGACCACCCTCTCTGGAAACGGTATGGCTCCGATGCCAAAGCAGCCGGACATGGTGGTATGGATTTTTTTGTGTTCCACCATTTTGTAGAATCCGCCAAACGAAACCAGTCGCCTCAGATAGACGTGTATGATGCCGCCACCTGGCTGGCCATCACTCCGCTCTCCGAAGCCAGCATTGCAACAGGCAGTACGCCGCAACCATTCCCTGATTTCACCCGTGGCCGCTGGACCGAACGCCGACCCAATTTTGCTTTTGGGGATGCCTTCTGAGCGTGGGATGACGCGGATTTTGATTTGGGATGAGGGGATTTTTTTGAACGCGGATGACGCAGAGGACACGGATTTAATGGGTTAATCTACTAAGAGATTCCATGCCGAATGTCATCTGTGTGTTCTTCAGAAATTAACCTCATACAGCTGATTTGTCAAAATTTCATATCTAAATTCCGAAATTGTTTTAATAAAACAGTATTAAATTTTAATAATTATCAAATTAAAACAATTTTATTCTATATAAATTACATAAATAACTGATTATCAATAACTTAAACACAAACATTTTTTGTATCAAAACTTATCAACACAGCATAAATATTGATGCTATAATTCATTGAAAATCAAAGGTATCTGAAATAGCCAAATGTTAGAAGCAGCTGTTGATAACAGGGTACTTAATGCACACTCATCCACATTGTGTACGAGAGAACTGTTGTTCAAAAGAGAAGAGTGTTCAAAAGCCTGAAACGGCAAACGTAACTTCACACAGTTGGGTAAGATGAAAAGTTCAACACAGGGTTTATAAACGTTTCGGGCTAAAGCTGTGGACAAGTTGCTAAGTGACTGATTTTAAAAAACCTTTTCTGTGGGTAACTTGTGAACAATGCTGGTAACTTATTGGGATTCCTTGATGATGTAATTAAGTTATATCGTTATCCACAAACTAACAGCCCTAATGATGCCCGTAGGGGGGATTTTTTTAAATCATCTAAATTTCATTGAAAGGGCTCAGGAATGGAAAACTTCAAATCAAATCTGCGGTACTTTTGTTTTAAGTTTTGAACCAGCTCTTTTTAACATGTTCAAGTTCCGATATGCGGATGATCTGAAAATTCCGCGCGCCGTCCAGCTTTGGTTATTAACAGGATTGGTGATGATATTTTTTCAGATCGTCATTGGCGGCGTGACGCGTCTCACCGGCAGCGGGTTGAGTATTACCCGTTGGGAAATAGTAACCGGATCCATCCCGCCGCTCAACGAAGCCGACTGGCAGTCGGAATTCGAACTGTATAAAAACACCCCCCAGTATCAGAAGATCAATCAGGGGATGGCCCTGGAGGATTTCAAGTTCATTTACTTCTGGGAATACTTCCACCGCCTGTGGGCACGCCTGATGTTTGTGGTGTTTGTGATTCCATTTTTCTGGTTCTGGTTCAATGGTATGTTGTCGCGCCGCTTGATGCCCCGCTTGCTGATGGTGGTAGGACTTGCGGGTCTGGAGGGTTTCTTCGGCTGGATCATGGTGGCCAGTGGTTTGATCAAGCGCCCCTGGGTG
>JADZFI010000157.1 GCA_020850025.1 Saprospiraceae bacterium | reverse complement strand
CGGATGACCAGGCTCCATAGTTCAACGGATAGAATGGAAGTTTCCGGAACTTCAGATAGTGGTTCGAGTCCACTTGGAGCTACTTCTCAACACGCCCTCGTCAGTTTGTTACTGAGGAGGGTTTTTTCTACATGGTTATGAAATACAATATCTTGCTTGGCATTTTGGTCGTTGCATTGGGCATTCTCACCTGCAAAAACCTTCAAAAATCTAAGGATGAATCGGCTGCTCAACCTGTACCGTCACAGGAATCGGCGCAGTACGGCATTAAAGCCTCTCATATAATTGAGGGAGAAAGAGCAGATACCATTCAGGGCGCCCTTCAGGTAAAACAAGCACCTAAAATGGTGCAGGTACCGGTTGATGTACTTCCGCCACCCACTGCCAGCAAAAAGGCATATCTTAGCACCGGTTGGTGGCACCTTAACATGGCTTATCAGCCAAGCGACACTACCGTACACCATAATTACCAGCAAAAGTGGCTCAGATTCCGCGAAGATCAAACCTTTGATGTTTTGATCAAGGGCAAAGTAGTGGATACCGGACGCTGGAACTTTGATTCCGTTCACAACGAGATCCTGCTTTCCTGCAAAGATCCCTATATCAACAACTCCTGGGCAGTACAGGAAAAAGGGTTTGTCATGATCTGGAAAGGCAATACATCGATCAATGTTACCGGAATACAGGTAAGAGTGGTAGGTTCCAGGAACGAGCCCAGTTGGTAATGTTACCCAATCCTGAAGCATGCAGGTAAAAACCATCCAGGAAGTACTCCTTAAGTTGGAAGAAATTATTGCCTGGGCTCGCGAAAACGAGTCGCCGGTTGGCTATTTTGCTGCCTTGTACTACAGGATGACCCTTGCCGTGAGTGAAGCCGTTCAAAACGGAGAGTTCGAGAATGGTTCCAGGATGGAGCAAATGGATGTCATTTTTGCCCGCAGGTACTTCGATGCGCTGGAAGCCTGGAGATCAGGGCAGCCCCCTACCCTTTCCTGGAAGATTGCCTTCGAGGCTACCCAGGATAAATCCGTAACGGTGTTGCAGCATTTGTTGCTGGGCATGAACGCGCACATTAACCTCGATCTTGGCATTGCTGCCGCCTCTGTTAGGCAAAAGGATGCCATTTTTGGCATGCGCAAGGATTTCATGCACATCAACGAAATCATTGAGCGACTGACTGATAAAACCCAATCCCAGCTTGCCGGGATTGGGCTTCCTTTTTCCTGGCTCGATCGTGCACTGCGCACCGAGGATGAAGGATGGATTGGATTCAGTATCAAAACCGCAAGAGGCGCCTCCTGGAAAAGCGCCCAATTGCTGGCCTTTGCACCGGATAAAAACGCAGAAACAGGCATTATTCAGCAGTTGGATCAAACGGTTTCCTTTCTGGGCAAACGATTAATTACACCCGGATTTTGGCTCAGACTTATGCTTCGATGGATGCGTTACAGCGAAAAAGGCAGCGTACGGGATAAGATTGACTTGCTCTTCAGGGGCTAAGAGTTAAAGCCTTCACTGTTTTTTTAAAACATCTTTCCGTGCAGGTTGTTTCGGCATCGGAAATTGGAGTTACTCCTCGATTTTTCCTTTTCTTTGCGTCCCCATTTTTCACTAATTTCATGTTCAGCAAACTATGGCTGTCATTCATTTTCAGTTTGAAGATACCAGTATTCCATCCAAAACCGTTGAAGGAGACTTTGAGGATCAGTCTATTCTTGAGTTAACGGAAGAATACGACATACACTTAAACCATAACTGTGGCGGCGTTTGTGCCTGCTCCACCTGCCATGTTTACGTGGAAAAAGGCGAGCAATATCTGGAAGAGATCTCTGACAAGGAGGAAGATTTCATCGACCGGGCCATAAATCCAAGATTGGAGAGTCGGCTGGGTTGTCAGTGCATCATCCTCGACAACAAGGCAGAGATTACGGTGACCATACCTGACCAGCGCAGGATCATCGGACACGAACATTAACCCATTCCCCACATTCCCAAATTAACCACATTCCTTTTTATGGCATTTCAAGATTTCGACAATATGCCCATCAATTGGGCCGATCATGAGGATATTGCGATGGCGCTTTATGAGCGCTTCGGCGATGATTTTGATGAGAGCAAGATTTATCGCATCCGTTTTACGGATTTATTGCAGTGGATACTGGAGATACCGCATTTTGAGGGCACACGGGAGGATTCCAGCGAAGGCCATCTGGAGCAAATTCAAGCCAAATGGGTGTACGAATGGAGAGCCAACAACAAATAAATCAAGGCTTCTCGCCGGATAAAAACACCGGCACAACGCCTCTGCCTCCTGTTGGAATACCCTCCATCACCGGAGGTGTACTCCCGGGCCAGGAAAACGAAGGCGCCGTTCAGTTTGAACTGGCCAACGTATTCGACAAAATGAAAGCGGTGAAAGCTTTCATTTTCGATGTGGATGGTGTTCTGACCAACAATGGCATGCTCATTACGGAAGCCGGCGAGTACCTTCGCACCATGCATGTGCGCGACGGGCAAGCCCTAAAATGGGCGGTAGCGGCTGGTTATCAGATCGGAGTGATCACTGGCGGGGCTTCGGAGGGGGTAAAAAAACGACTTACCCAGCACCTGGGTATTCAGGAATACTATTCCGGCATCAGCGATAAATCAGTGGCATTTCAGTCGTTTATGCAGCGAACCGGAATCAAACCAACCGAAATCTGCTACATGGGCGATGATCTGCCCGATCTTCCGCCCCTGCGAAAGGCTGCAATGGCCTGTTGCCCTTCAGATGCCGTACTGGAAGTGCTGGCGGTATGCGATTATGTGTCACCCTTGCCGGGGGGATCAGGATGTGTGCGGGATGTGATTGAAAAAATCATGAAACTTCAGGGCAAATGGCCTAAATATTGATATCCCCCATAAAACCGGGTGACCACCTCAAACATCGGCGGCTAAACCCGCCGGTACATCAAACCCGTCAAACCCTTCAAACACCTCCAACATCAATCCTATGCACCTACTCGACGGAAAACTGCTTTCTGAACAAATCAAAGCCGAACTCGCGGCTGAAGTGGAACAAATCAAGCTGCAGGGAGGTAAAATTCCTCACCTGGCTGCCATCATCGTGGGAGAAAATCCGGCGAGCCAGGTATATGTAGCGTCAAAGATCAAATCCTGTGAGCAGGTGGGCT
>JADZFI010000156.1 GCA_020850025.1 Saprospiraceae bacterium | reverse complement strand
TCCAGAATCCGTTTCAGGGTCAGCAGGATCTGATTGGGGTTCACCGGTTTGATCAGATAATCGGAAATCTGTCCTCCAATGGCGTCTTCCATCACGTGCTCCGCTTCATTCTTGGTGATCATCACCACAGGCACATTGCGGTTTAGCGCCTTGATTTTCATCAGAGCCTCAAGGCCGGTCAGTCCCGGCATGCTTTCATCGAGGAATACCACATCAATATCCGAAGCTTGTTCGGTGTACGTATCCACAGCATCGTAGCCATTGGTGGCAGTTACCACCTCATAACCCTTGCTTTGAAGGAACATCAGGTGTGGTTTCAGGAGATCAATCTCGTCGTCGGCCCAGAGGATTTTTGACATAACTTATGGAGGAAAAAGGTTGGTAAATGGCGTTTAATAAGGCTGATGGCTTTTTAGGTGACAGGAGTAAAGCAGGTAGAACGCATTCATTACCCCCAACTTGTATACAACAGCAAATAAATTCTTCTACTGGCAGAGGATGTCAGGCCAGATTATCCTGAAAAACCAGTGTTCGCTGAGTTTTAGCCACTAAAACATAGCCATTTTCTGTCAGCAACTGGTATACACCCAATCCTTTTCTTTCAGGATCGCTTAGTTGAAACCCGGCATCCTCCGCCAAAACAAAGGTAGGCCGAAAGCGCTTCCAGTCGTTCGAACGCAGCACCATTTCATCCAGACCTTCCACATCAACGGAAAAAAAGTCAATTTTCCTGGTGGCTGGCAGATGCATGGCCAAAACCTCCTTCAGGGGCAGAACAGGTACTTCCACCTTTTTTTTGATTTTATACCGTCCACCGCTCGCTCTTTCCTCTGCCACGCTTTCAGAAAGCGTATTCAGCGCAGGTTCGTCGAAGCAATAAAAGCTCAGGCTGCCTTTTTCTGCGCCAATACCCAACTCCAGGTTGGTGTCGCGACGTCTGAACCACCTGAACAGGGTCATACTCCCAGGGGTGGCATCTATGTTGATGCCGGTCCACCCCTTTCGGTAAAAATAGTAGGTGTTGGAAAATCTGACCGGATGGTGCGCTCCTACATCCACGTAAAACCCCCTGTAGCCTTTGGGCAGGGTTTCCATGAAGGATCGCAACACCATGTCTTCTCCATCCTGAGAGTAGGACTTTTGGTGCCGAAACAAATCAAGTACCTTGATCAGCGTTTTTTTTATGGATTGCATCTAGCGTATAAGAATCGGGGACAAACCTAAGGCTCCTTTTCCAGATTTTGGACATGACGTAAAAAGCAGATCCGGAGTTGCTTTAGTTAACAATGTCTTCTTTCTGTCAAACAGCCGTATTCCAATTGACTCCACGTTAAATCATCCTCAACTTTGAAGCCTTAAACACACTACTACCCATGCAAATTAAAAAGACTTGCCTTACCCTATTCCTGTCATTGGCTTTTTTATGCTTTCACTCCTATCTTTTTGCACAAAAAGATACGGAATTTTGGTTTGTTGCTCCTGAAATCTCACAAAACAACACCAGCAACTTCGACAGGCCGGTTGCATTCCGGTTCTCCACTTATGGCGCCGCAGCTACGGTAACCGTTTCACAGCCCGCCAATCCTGCATTTCCGGTGCAAAACATCAATATAGCTGCCAATACCAGTGGAGCGCTGATGTTGCCGCCCTTATTCCAGTTTGTAGAGAATACCCCTGCCAACACTGTAAATAACAAGGGCTTTTTAATTCAATCCACCGCTCCGATTACGGCTTATTATGAGATCATTGGAAGTACTCCCAACAATCCGGAATTGTTTTCACTGAAAGGAAAAAACGCGCTTGGCACACTGTTTTATACCCCTTTCCAAAATATTACAGACAATTCTGCCGCTTACACCCCTCTTCCTAAGGCCGCTTTCGACATTGTAGGAACCGAAGACAATACCACGGTAACCATTACGCCTACACAGGCTCTTGTTGGGCGTCCGGCCAACATTCCCTTTAATATCACGCTTCAAAAAGGCCAGACCTGGTCTGGCGAGGCGTTAAGCCAGCTAGGGGTTCTCCGACCAACAGGATCAAAAATTCAATCTGACAAGCCAATTGCTGTGACGATTAAAGACGATTTGCTGGAAAGCGGCTGGGTATTTGGTGGCTTTTGCAGAGATGTGATGTCGGATCAATTGGTGCCGGTTGATAAACTGGGAACAAGGTATGTGGTACATAAAGGACTCCTGAACGGAAATGAATACGCATTCATCATGGCAACCGAGAATGGAACGCAGGTAAGTCTGGATGGAGTAGTGATAGGAAATAACCTGAACGAAGGTGAGATGCTCAATTTGACCATTACAAATGGCGGGCACTTTATTGAATCCTCTGCCCCTGTTTACGTCTGGCAAATGACCGGACAAAATTGCGAGGTGGCAGGAGAAATCATGCCTGCGCTGGATTGCAGTGGCTCTTCCTCGGTTCGATTCGTCCGATCTACCCCAGAGACGTTTCATCTGTTTTTGACTACCCGAAACGGATTTCAGGACGGCTTTATATTGAACGGCAACCCAAACCTGATCCTCCCTGGAGCATTTCAGGTAGTGCCCGGAACCGGTGGAGAATTTGTTGCCGCCGCTATTTCATTTGATGACAATATAGTACCTGCCGGTCAGTCATCGATAGTGTCGAATACACAAGGATTGTTTCAAATGGGATTCCTGAATGGAGGCCTTACTACCGGTTGTCGGTATGGATTCTTTTCCGATTTCGGCAACAAAGTGCTGGTGGAAAACACCATTCCGCTCTGCGCTGGAGAAACCGTTCAAATTGAAGGCCAACTTTTTACTGCACCTGCACAATTGGAATTCATTCATCCTGGCCTCAATGGCACATGTGATTCTTCCTTTGTCTACAGTCTGGTATTGAAAGATGATGTGAGCATCAACGCTAACATTCCGCTCTGCCCCGGCGAAACGGTAGTGCTCGGCGGTCAAACCTACACAGCACCCGCTACGGTCAACCTTACCCTGGCCGGACAAGGCAATGCCTGCGATACCCTGGCTACCTACCAACTGATCCTCAAACCACAGGAATCGTTCACCCAAAACATTCCGCTTTGCCCGGGCGAAACGGTAGTGCTCGGCGGTCAAACCTACACGGCACCTGCCACGGTTAACCTTACCCTGGCCGGACAAGGCAATGCCTGCGACACCCTGGCGACTTACGTACTTACGACCTCGCCACAACCCACCGTCACCCGAATCATCGAGTTCTGTCCGGGCGAAACCATAACACTTGGCGGTATAAGTTACACCCAACCTGGCACGGTGACGCTTCTGTTACCGGCTAGCACCGGTTGCGATACGCTGGCAACCTACACCCTGGCTTCGTTAACCCCTTCTCCTTCCAATGTGGGTATTGTTTGTCCTAATAACATAAGCCTGGCCACTTTGCCGGGAACCGGCCCGGTGGCCGTAACCTATGCGCTGCCGCAGGCCGCTACCGATTGTCCTTGTCCGGGGCTGGAACTAGACCTGATCCAGGGTTTAGCATCCGGAAATATTTTCCCTGTGGCAAGTACGCAGGTTTGCTGGCAGGCAAGCGATAGTTGCGGACAGACAGCCTCCTGTTGTTTTTTGGTAACGATTAGGGAGGAGCAGCCCTGTGATGTAAAAATCTCCGGCTGTGTCAAGTATGAATTACTGAACATCACTGCCGATGCCGGGAACAATAAAACCTATCGGGTTCGGGTAACCAACAACTGCCCTAATAGGCTGATATACACCGCTATACAGGTGCCGGATGGCATGACGGCCCTGTATCCAGCCGACAACAGTGTGTATGAGTCGCCTGTTTCCGGACGGGATTATGAGGTGCGCAGCCCCAATTTCTCTCCCATGTATTCAGTGCGATTCAAGTCTACCTCCGACAGCATTGCCGGGGGCGAATCTGATATTTTCAGGTACAAGCTGCCTGCTCAGGCTGATGTGACTTTTATTGATATCGTATCCCGACTGGAGCCGCAGATTTTCCTGGAGGCACACCTGAACACCTTTTATTGTCCGGTGGGCGTAACCCCTGCCGGAGAACGCCCGGTGGAAGAACGGCTGGCAGAACTTACGTCGCCCACTCTGCGCATGTTCCCAAACCCTACCACAGGCGTACTTTACCTGGACCTTGCCGATTGGAACGGACAATGGTTGAATATCCGTCTGATGGATGTTAATGGCAAAACTGTGGTGAGTAGAAATGCGACAGTTGATGGTGATTTGCTCCAATGGAACTTACCCGAGCAAATTGCAGCAGGGCTCTACTTTGTGGAAATACAAGCGCCCGGTGGAGAAAAGGTAGTGGAAAGAGTAGCCCTACTTAGGTAGAAGGCACGAAGGCGGACACAAAGGCGCGAAGACACAAAGACACAAAGGCGCGAAGTTATCCCGGCAGGCCTGCGGCCTGCCGGGATAACTTCATTTAAGAAGGGGTAATTTGACTTTGGCCAAATTACCCCTTCGTGTCTTTGCGCCTTCGTGTCTTAGCGCCTTCGTGTCACCCTTCGTGCCTTTTACCTAAAGTTGAGGTGCTTGATGGAGTAGTAGCAAATGGTACCGAATCCAAAAGAAAGCATGGAGTGGAACAGCACGAATGCGGTGTTTCCGGTTACCAGACCTACTACTACTGCCGCTGCGAAGATGAGCGACATAACACCTTCAGCGATGGTGATCCAGGAAATCTTCCGGGCCACATAAGCCGCTTTCTGAACAGAAGTTTGCTGTTTGCCATCACCGCCATATTTAGGCGTGCGAACGAAGGCAGAAACCTTACCGCGCAGACCTTCGATCACTGCTACTGCATTATACAGAGAGAGACCGAGCGACATAGGCATGAACGAGATGAACAGTCCAAAGAAGCGTACTTTCTCCCAGAAGGTTGCCGGAACCGTGCGGTTCAGGGCTGCTGTGATGTTTGCAGTGTAGGAAATAGCCGCTACAGAGAACAGACCCAGTACAGAGAACGACAGGAAGTGGGTAGAAATTCCCAGTTCGCTGAAGGCAAATGCCAGCGGCACACTGCTCAGGGCTGCAATGAACACCCACAGGAACACACCATATGCCGTGAGTTGGCTCATTGCGTGCATTTTCTGGATGCTGTTGAGTTTGTCGGTATTCCAGATCAGTTTCATCAGTTTGCGCACATTCTGAGCGCCACCTTTGTTCCAGCGGAACTGCTGACCCTTGAGCGCGTTCATATCTACTGGCAATTCTGCCGGGCTGCCGAGTTTTTCCAGATACTGGATTTTGTAGCCCATGATCTGAGCGCGGAAGCTCAAATCCAGGTCTTCCGTGAGGGTATCACTTTGCCAGCCACCGGCTTCGTTGATTACGTTCTTGCGCCATACGCCGGCAGTGCCGTTGAACTGTAGCAGGAGGTTGCCGTAAGAACGACCGGCCTGTTCCACCGTGAAGTGCACATTCAACTGCAAAGCCTGCAGTTTGGTAAGCATGCTGTAATCGGCATTGATGTGTTCCCAGCGAGTTTGCACGATACCCACCTTTGGATCTTCAAAGTAAGCCATGGTTGTGCGCAGGAAGTCGGGGCGCGGAGTGAAGTCGGCGTCAAAAATAGCGATGTACTCGCCTTTTACCAGCGGCATGGCCTCCTGTAAAGCGCCGGCTTTGTAGCCCTGACGGTTCACGCGGTGTACATGCTCGATATCAAATCCCTGAGCTTTGAGCTCGGCTACTTTGGCCGCTACAATACCCACTGTTTCATCAGTGGAATCGTCCAGCACCTGGATTTGAAATCTGTTCTTGGGGTACTCCTGAGCAGCCACGTAGTCAATGATACGTTCTGCCACATACATTTCGTTGTACATCGGCAATTGCACCGTTACGAATGGAACGTTCTGATCATCGGGGCTATATTGCTTGTAGCGAATCTCCGGATTCTCCTTGTGGTACTTCTTGTAGAGGTACAACAAGTGGAATTGCAGGAGTGCATAAATGGTCACCCCGCTCATCGCGAGGAAGTAGATGAGCAGCATCAAATAGCCAAAGTCAACAAAGTCTTGATACTTGAATGCCTCAAAAAGAGAATGAAGACCGTACATATTGAGTTGGGTGAATTGTTTGAGTTTTCAGTGATTGAGTGTTTCGGTGTTTCGGTGTTTCGGTGTTTCGGTGTTTTAGTGTTTTGGTGTTTTGGTATTTCAGAGATTTGGGATTTCGTTTGTGTAAGAAAATCAAACTTTCAGGTTAATCTCAAAACACTAAAACACTAAAACACTAAAACACTAACTTAAAGATCGTCGTTATGATTTTCCAGCCGGCAAGGATGGTTCCTTTGATGGTTCCTGAAACCTTGCTTTGGCCGGCAGCTCTTTTCCTGTATCGAACTGGCACCTCAGAGCATTTCAACTTCATTTTCGCTGCCTTGACCTGCATTTCCACCGTCCAGCCATAATTTCTGTCCTGCATATCCAGGGCCTTCAGCGATTCCCAGCGTATGGCCCTGAAAGGCCCCAAGTCAGTAAACCGGTATCCCCAAATCAGCCGGATCAGTGTGGGCGCAAGCCAGTTGCCAAATCGTTGCGGCAATGTCATGGCATTCGCCTCCATACCTCCCAACATTCTGGATCCAATCACCATGTCCATCCCTTCGTTCAATATCGGGCTTGCCACTTTTGGCAGTTCCTCCGGAAAGTCTGAAAAATCCCCGTCAATAAATACCACTATTTCGGGCTGTTCGGACGCAGGTAACTGCTCAAGGTAACACATTCCAGCCAGACAGGCATTCCCGTATCCCTTCCTATTCTCCTGTACCACTATAGCCCCTGCCTCCTTTGCT
>JADZFI010000155.1 GCA_020850025.1 Saprospiraceae bacterium | reverse complement strand
CCGTCGTTTTTCTTTTTCATCGTGCTGTACTGCCGGTTAAAAAGAAGGCGCTCCCTCCTTACGTCCCCGCCTGCCGTGCCTTGGCGGGCAGGGGGACCATCCCCTTCGGTCGGGCTTGCCTCGCAGACGGCGGGTGCCTGGGCAGGGGATTAACGCGAAGTATATCCCACTGATTTGTGGGTAAACAGGAGCGTTGAAACGAGCGGTTACAAAATGATAGATGTGTTTGGTGTTGACTCCCTGGACATTTCACCAATAATGTTCCCAAATTGTAACCTGTTCAGTTATATTTGTGTCTGATCAACTCAGAACCGGTGCTTTTTCCCGCAACCCGGAAAACAGCCGTCTAATATGAGTGCAGCCATAACCGACGAAACCCTTATTCAACAAGCCCTGGGCGGCAGGCAGGCCGCTTATGCCGCGCTGGTGGCGCGCTATGAACGTTATGTGTTCACGCTCGTGGTGCGTTTGGTGAAGAACCGGGAAGATGCGCATGAGGTGGCTCAGGACGCGTTTCTGAGAGCTTTCCGGTACCTGCCCGATTTCAGGGGAGATGCGCGGTTTTCCACCTGGCTGTATAAAATTGTGTATTCCACGGCGCTGAATTTTTTGCGCAAACAAAACCCCGACATACTTTCGCTCGACGATGACTCCCGGCCCGTGGCTATGGCTGATCACGGCACCCCGGATGTTTCTTACGCGCTGGAACTGGAAGACCGCAATGCCGCCCTTCAACAGGCCATTGCCCAGCTTTCCTCCGACGATGCCGCCATCATCACCCTGTTTTACCTGTATGAACACAGTCTGGACGAAATTTGCCAGATCACCGGACTCTCCCTCACCAATGCCAAAACAAAACTTTGTCGCGCCCGGCAACGTTTAAAGATGATCATGGAACAAAACCCTCACCTGGATCTTGTTTCCGCTAAAAAATGACTGGAGATGGAAAATAATTTCATGCTTACCGACGAACTGCTTTGGGATTACGCCGACGGTTTCCTTTCCGATGAAGCTAAAGCCCAGGTAGAAAACTGGTTGAAGACTCATCCGGACTCCCAACAGCGTCTAGATCAGATCCTGGCTGAAAAGCGCGCTTTTTCCGGTCTTACCCTGGAAAAACCGGATACGGATTTCGCTAAAAAGGTGATGGCCGCCTGGGCTTCAGAGCATGCTTCGGCAAAACGCAGCTCCAGGGCAGGAAATAAGGACTGGATCTTCTGGGGCGCAAGCGGCATTCTGCTGGCCCTTATGTTCGTACCCTTCCTGCTGGCGCCGGATGCGCCTCCCGCCGAGCCTGTGCGTATTCCGGAGAAATTCATCCCTCAGGTAAGCGTCCCCGCCTTCGACTGGGCCGGACTGTTGAACAATAGCAGCCTGCAATTTCTGCTGATGGCCACACTTGCATTATTGAGTCTGAAACTTTTGGACAAATATTTGCAGGTAAAACAACTGCAAGCCGCTGGGCATTGAGCTTGACAATTTATGGCCAAAGAAAAAAAGACCGTTTTTATCCACCAGCCGCAATTCAAAGGCGGCCCTAAGGAACTTACCAAGTTCATCTACGACCATTTGCGTTATCCGAAAGAAGCGCTGGAAGCAGGCGTAGAGGGCACGGTATATATTGAATACGACGTTGATTATCAGGGGAATGTAGTAGCCGCCCGCGTCATTCAGGGCATTGGGCACGGCTGCGACGAAGAGGCCTGCCGGGTAGTGCAAATGCTGAAATTTGATGTAGAACGTAACCGCGGAGTACATGTGCTTTTCCACCAGAAAGTAAAAGTGGTGTTCAAAAAGCCCAAACCCGTACCCCAGCCGCTCCCCAATATGCAGGTAGCCTACACCGTTACCACCACCGCCCCTAAGCCGGAACAAAAACCCGCCGAAACCACGTACAGCTATACCATCAAGCTTTGACGGCCTACGGTAGACGGCCTACGGTGGACGGTGTATCCCGGAACTCCGTTCCGGGCAGTAACGACGGAACCAGGGCTATTGGACGTTGGACTAATGGATATTAGACAATGGACATGATCGTCTTTCAACCGGGCATTTTGTTACTGGGTAAAATGTCAGTTAATGGCGTAATCAAATCAAAGGTTCTACCCTTGCTTTAGAGCGTTGCCCGGAACGGAGTTCCGGGGTACATCGCCCCACCATAGGCCGTCAACCCTAAGCCGTCCACCGTAGGCCGTTAGCCGTCCACAGTTACTTCCCGACAATCTCAAAGGTTTGTTCGAGCCGGAAGCCGTCGCGATCCACCAGGGCCAGGGTGTGTTTGCCCACCGGCGGCTGCAGGGCCATCTGGTGAAACACCGTGGTGGCGCCGATGAACTGGCCATCCAGATGCCAGAAAATCTCGGCGCTTCTGGAGCGATGCGCCACCTGGAACACCGTACTGCCCAGCTTGCCGTCCAGATCCACCGGCACATAAATGCGGGTGGGATGTTTGGGATAAATTAACTGCATGGGCGTCTGGCTCTGGGCCGCCTGCGAACCTCTGCAATCCTCTCGGAATGGCGGCGGACTGATGTAACCAGGATTTTTTCCCTTAAAATAATATTCCTCAATGGGCGGCAGCACAAACCAGGGCCGGTGCTGCATCAGAGCCGGCGATTCGCAATCGCTGCTCACCTGATACTGTCCGGTGGGGTCGAGGTGCAACATTTGGTGATAGGCGCAGCTCGCGCCCT
>JADZFI010000154.1 GCA_020850025.1 Saprospiraceae bacterium | reverse complement strand
TGCTTCGGCATCGCCGGTGAGCGCAGGAATAAAATTGCCGGCAATAGAAATGCGCCCGATGACCCCGTTGCTGAATCCTACCCAGATCTGGCCGTCCCATTCATATAAGGCGGTTACAGAGGCCTGGTGGAAAGTATCTGCCAATTGGATGGCCTGGAAATGCAGCCCGTCATACCTGAACAAACCATTTTGCGCGCCGCACCAGATCCAGCCGCGGGAGTCCTGCATCACCGTGGTTATTCTGGCATTGCCCAACTCGTGTCCCTGCTGAAGCCGGAACAGAGGCGTTTGTGCCAGTAATGGACTGCCACACAGCAGAAATAGGAGCAGGAGTTGTTTCACGGGCAGGTTATTGCTGGAGCACCGCGTCGACGGTCACAGTGATTTCCTCGGCAATTTTTTGATGTA
The DNA here is from genome assembly GCA_020850025.1 of Saprospiraceae bacterium. Classification (GTDB taxonomy): domain Bacteria; phylum Bacteroidota; class Bacteroidia; order Chitinophagales; family Saprospiraceae; genus M3007. Next base: position 8,426 of record JADZFI010000154.1, on the reverse strand, counting down.
CAATTTGCGGAATGTGGATGTTGTGATCCGTCAGCAGTACGGTAAATCGGGATTTTACCTTGAGTTTGTTGCCGGCAACCTCTACATCGCTGCGGATGATGCGTTCCTGCTCCACGCCATGTACGTTCAGTTTACCCTTGGCGCGAATGCTGTACTGACCGTTGGTCTTAAAATCCAGCGGCTCAATGATTTTTCCGGCAAAGCTGATGCGCGGGTATTTGCCGCTTTCGAGATAGTTTTCGTTAAAATGTTCCAGTTGCAGCGGGCTGTTGAAGCCTTTGAACGAAGCAGTTTCCACCGACCAGGCGAAAGTGCGGTTAACGGGGTCAATGGCGCCGCGGAGTTTGTTACTTCCGGCTTCGATGGTTTCCAGGGTAGCCTTGGAAAAGAACTGCACCTTGCCGTTTTCACAGCGAAAGTTCCCGTCGCCGAAAATCGGAGCGAACAGGGAAAACAGCCATACAAAAGCGGCAGCAGGTAAATGGAGCAGAGGCATGGTCAACATTGTAATGGGTGAAAGTACAAATAAACCTTCGCTGCCCGGGTGAAAACAATGACTGAATAGGGAATAAAGGGACCTGAATGGGGCAATGAGGCGCCTGTTTACTCACCTATCCAATCCAGCATCAGGGCTGCCGTCCAGGAAAAGTTATTGGAGCCATAACCTCCATGTTGTTCGCCGGCCGGCAAATTTTTCCACGGGTTGTAGTATTCCCAGAAACCGAACCGGCGAATTAATTCCAGCGATTCGTTGCGCAACCGCTCCGCCTGCTCAGTCTGCCCGTAGCGCAGCAGGCCCTGGTACAGCATCCAGTTTATATTGATCCATACCGGCCCGCGCCAGTAACGGCAGGGGTCGAATTGCGGCTCATTGAGGGCAGTAGAGGCACAAAGCCAGGCAGGATTTTCGGCTGTCCCGGCAAAGACCGGGCTTTGCAGCAATTGCAGCATCCTGTCTGCCTGATCTTCGTTAGGAGCGCCACAAAGGAGTGGCAGGAGGCCACCTGCCGTCAATATGGGCACCTGTTGTAATTGAACCCGGTCGTATGAGACATATATGCCCCTGACCTCATCCCAAAGTTTGTCATTTATCGCCCTTTGGGTTTGTCCGAACCATTCTTTGAGCTGGGCGGTGTCGCGCCGCAGCCATTGGCCAATCTCGATCAGCGCCTCGTTGCTGTGGTTTAAAATGGCGTTGAACATAGGCTCCTGCACCTGAAAGGGATAGTGTTGCCAAATTTCGGGCTCGTTGTATCTGTTTTCTCTTAGCCGGTTAACCAGGTAAATGTATCGGTCATAGCTAAGCTTTCTGGGGCGGTGATCCTCATGTACATATTCCAGATCCACCCGCTCATAGTGCGGCACCTCGGATGGATCAATCTGAATATGTGCAAAAACACTTTCCCAGGTAGGCAGATTGTCCATGCCCGACTCCCAGGGATGGCAGATAAATGCCAGGCCTTCCCGTGCAGGATCCCTGAAATCATAGCAGTATTGATGCAGATGCACTATTTTGTCGAACATCCTGCGGAAAAAAGGCCGGGAAGCTTTTAGGTCCGGAGCGAGACTGAGCAATCGTTGGAGCACGAAACCATGCACAGGAGGCATCGTGATGCCGGAGGTGCGCACATTTTTAGGCTTGGCGGGCACCCCTTTGGTTTGCCAAAACCGGTATCCCGGGAAGTATTTGCAAACCGGATGGTTAGAAAATACAATTTGCGGCACCATGCCGTTCAACCATTGTCCGCGAAAAAGGGTACTAAGCTCCAGGCAGGCCTGCTGAAAATCGGACCGGACATAGCCCAGGGCGATGAACCCGGCATCCCAATTCCACTGGTGGGGATACAGAGAGGGCGCTGGTCGCGTAAAACCGTCGTGTATGTTGTTTCGAAGTACCTGTCTGGCTGCTGATACAAGTTCCTGTCGGCTGTTTAAGGGTATATTTTCGGTTTTGTTGGTCATAGTTTTCAATAAATTTTTTACATAAAACGACATCAACCATGCCGAAAGGCAGGGTAGTTACAATAACAGGAACTGAATTCAGGACGAATTGTTATGCCATTTGGGAAAAAACATGCCCGGCACTTCTTTCCAGATTGACGGCTGTCTGTGCCAGCATTTGAGCCAGAGGCGCTTCCGGTTGTTGCGCATTGATGTCGTAAGCAGCTTGCAAGCCGATGGCGCGAACTTGTTCCCCGGTAGCATTCAGGCGTCCGCAGAAGGCTATTACCGGAGTATTTTGCCGGGCAGCGTGCTGACATAACCGTTGGATCAGTTTGCCATGGGCTGTTTGATTGTCGATCATGCCTTCACCTGTAACCACCAGGTTCGCCCAGTGCAACTTTTCTTCCAGATTCAGCAAATCGAACACCAGATCGGCTCCACGTTTGAGGGTTGCGTCCAGGAAGAATAAACTGCCAAACCCCATACCTCCCGCTGCTCCGGCTCCCGGTGTTTGAGGGGCAGGCCCTCCGGCTGTTTTTGCCACAATTGCTGAAAAATGCTGTAGTCCGTGATCCAGATATTCAATAGCGGTCTCATCTGCCCCTTTCTGACGGGCATAAACATATGCCGCACCGCTCGGACCAAAAAGCGGGTTGTTGACATCGCAAATTACCTGAACTTTGATGTCGGGCCGTATTTCGGGTGGTACGACACTGGCAATCCGGTCGAGGTTTTGTCCTATGGGAGAGAGCTCGGCGCCGGTGTCATCCAAAAAACGCCAGCCCAGCGCAGCCGCCATGCCGATGCCGGCGTCGTTCGTGGCACTGCTGCCGATGGCTAAAATGATCTGCCTTGCACCATGCTCCAGGGCGTGCCTTATCTGCTGCCCAACACCAAACGTACTGGTGAGCAAAGGGTTGCGTTCTTCCGGAAGGAGAAGTTGAATTCCAGCAGTTTTGGCCAGCTCGATGAACGCTGTTTGCCCGTCCGCACTTCGTCCGTAGGCAGCGCTAATGGGCCGTAACAACGGATCGTGGGCAGGTATTTCAACCGTTTGCATGCCCAGGGCATTGGCCAGCGCCTCAAAGGTACCCTCACCGCCGTCGGCCAGAGGACAGATCCGGGTCTGGGCGTTCGGCAAGGCAGTTCGGATGCCGGCTTCCAGCGCCCGGCAGACCTCCAGGGCAGGAAGCGCGTCTTTGAAGGAGTCGGAAGCGATCAGTATGTTCATTTTAGGTAATTTTGTTGCGCTACAATCGTTTTATAGATATGAACACCACCACTCAACACGACGAACGCATTGCCAAAATGACCTTTGCTTCCGTGTACCCCCATTATGTTACAAAAATAGAGAAAAAAGGTCGGACAAAAACCGAACTACATCAGGTAATTGAATGGCTTACCGGATTTGATGAGCAAAAGCTACGGCAGTTAATAGAGGAAAAAGCGACGTTTGAGCAATTTTTTCAGGCTGCGACACTGCACCCCAATGCGCACCTCATCACCGGGGTGATTTGCGGCTACCGGGTAGAAGACATTGAAAATCCGCTGACACAGCAGGTCAGGTATCTGGATAAACTGGTGGACGAGCTGGCAAAACAGCGCTCGCTGGAGAAGATTTTGCGACAAACTGCTTAAGAGCACTTGCCCCAAAGCGAACGCATCAAAATCGCACATGACCTCTCCGAGGTCTATTTGGTAAAGGTTCCCTACAACTTGATGATTCGAGTGGTATAAAATTCTTCCGAGGTGGCAACCTTTACCAAATAGACCCCGGGAGGGAACCCTGAACAATCTATGGTTTCTGTCTGATTTACAGCTGAGTGAGTCATCATGGTTTTCCCCATTTGATCGTACATAGTCAGGCTCCACTTGCCTGGAATATCCGTCAACACCATCGTCAGTATGCCCTCAGTTGGATTGGGGTAGAAGGTTATTTTCAGGTCGTTGGGACGCTCCTGGGTAGCACTGGTATTCACCGTAGATATCACACTGACCTCTGCTGCTGACAGGGCCCTGTTGTAAACCCGAACCTCGTCGATCATGCCATAATGGTATTCCATGACAATGTGTGGGTCTGCTCCGATCGCCAGCGGGTAGTTGGTTTTCTTTAACTCATAGGAGATGATGTTGGAGTCCAGCAAAATACCATCCAGATAACATTTGATGATGGAATCGCCATAGGTGATGGCAAGGTGATGCCATTCGTTTTTTGGTATCAAATGCATGGCAGCCAGTGAGTGACCGAAACTGATCAGTCCATCTTCGTCGTAAATAATGGAATACTGCCTTTGTGCATAGGTGCCGATGGATTTGGAAAGCAGGCTGGCCCATATGGCGCCATAGCCTTTTGTATAGAACGTACAGGCCAGGGTCATACTTTTTACCAGGGTATCCAGGGACGTTGATGCGGGAACTTTGACATAGGCATTCGTGCCGTTGAAATAGGCAGCGCTGTTTGGATTGCCCCAACGGTCTGGCACAAAGGAGAGCTCTCCGATGATGGTCCCGTTGTTGTTCTGACCACTGTAGTCGAACACATTTCCATTAAAAGGGTAGTAGGCAACAAGCCCACTGTCTATGGCTGTCTGACTGAAAGCAACCGATGCCCAAGCCAGAAAAAGCAGGATAGGAATGGATTTCATGACTGTTGATGTTCAGTTCCAGAGCACCAACCTGCGCCCGAGCGCCAATGAACCGCGAGGGGCAAAGTGGCAGTGCATCCATGCCAAAAATAAACATGTTTCAACAGGCGGGACGATGATGCTGACTGCCGTCAGCACTGACGTTAATCAGGGGGGCAATCCGAATCACCCGTATTTTGCGCAGATGAAGTTGAAGTGAGGGTTTTTTAATTCCTAACGGGCCCTACCGGGCATAAAAAAACTCCGCCGGTTGCCCAGCGGAGTCTTTGAATCGTATCGTCAAGATGCTTGATTCGCTTATGCGAGTTGTACATTGACAGCGTTCAAGCCTTTTTTGCCTTGTTGTGTATCGAAAGTAACATTGTCACCTTCACGTACATTGTCAACCAAACCGCTGACATGGACGAAGATTTCCTCGCCTGTGTTTGAATCAACTACGAAACCGAAACCTTTGGTTTCGTTGAAGAACTTGATAGTTCCTGAATGCATGGTAATAAAATTGAAAAAATGAAAAAAACGTTCCGAAGAACAGATCAAAGGTAATGGAACTAATTGAAAATCAAAGGATTTTATTTTTTTATTTCAAATAATGGGTTTTGGAGGGGGGAGGGAAGGTGGTTTGATGGGTTTCGTATGGTTAGAAGTATCGGCGGGTTTAGCCGCCGATGTTTGAGGGGGTTGAAGGGTTGATAGGTTTGACAATTCAACCTTATCGTTATCCCAGGCGCAGCGCCCGGGGGCAGCGCCCCTTAACATCGCTAGCCCAGATGATAGGACGAGATTCCCCTGCCGCATCGCGGCAAAACAACGATAGCCATCATCAGTTCCGGTAAAACAACGCCTTCGTGCCATCCTGGGCGGTAATCATCATGGCATTTTCGTGGAAGCCATATTTGCCCAGACACTCGGTTTGCGTTTTGCCCTTTTCGGTGGCCGTCAGGTAAAGCTTCTGGTTTTCCGTGTACCATGTCAGGCCCTCCACAATGCCGCTGCCGGCGCCACTGGAGTTGCCACTGAAATCGGAGCCGCCCACCATGGTGCGACTACCGCCATCTGCCACCCTACCATCGGCTAGGAAAACCAGGGACGATTCGCTGGACATATAACCGCCGCCGTAACCGCTGTTGTAGTTTTCCTGGCGGGTCCATTTGCCCACGAGGGCCGGATCTCTTTGCTTGCGGTCTGCGCCGGTGGTAGTGGAGGTTTTTGCTGCTGGCGCCTGAGTACCGTTCTTTTGCAGGAGCAATTCCTGGGTAACGCCCAGCATTGTCAGTTGCAATTGCAGGTTGTTTCCCTGAAACATACCGGCGAGGTCAAAGCTGAACCCCAGATTCACTTCCGTGCAGGTGCCGCTGAGGTTTTTCTCCCGCAACGTAGCCTTTACAGCATACCGGTTGGAGCCGTCGTACAACTCGCCGGTATACTGGTCCCGGTTGCTCTTCAACGAAAGGGTCACGGCATCTCCGTTCAGCGATCCGGAATACTGGCCGGAATAGTCTTGTGCCAGGAGCAGGCCGGGCAACAGTGCCAGAAAAAAGAGGGTAAGCCAATGGGCTGGTGATTGGGTGGGCATAGGTGTATGGGTTTGAGGTGGTTTGAAGGGTTTGAGTGGTTTCGTAGGGGCGACCCTTGTGGTCACCCTACCTGTTTGAAGGGTTTGACAATTCAACCTTATCGTTATCCCAGGCGCAGCACCCGGGGGCAGCGCCCCTTAACGTCGGTAGCCCAGGCGACAGGACGAGATCCCCCTGCCGCATCGCGGCAAAACATCTCATTCCTCCATTTCAAACAAGTCGTCCAGTTGGGCCTTTACATACGCTATCTGGCGTTTTTTCTGAAAGTCGAACCAGAGCTGTCGATAGTTGCCGGCATTATTGATGACTTCCTTAAATCCCTGAAAAGGCTTTCTGTTGTTCAGTGCAAAAATCAGTTTTTGTCGCAAAGGTTGGTCTGAAACCTCCTGTTCTGCAAAGTCAGCCATTATTTGGAAGGCCTGGGAAGAGGTCCATTTTTCTATTTCCTGATAATGCTTAGCATGCTTTTTTAACAAGGCAATCTCTTCCTCCCAAACGCCTTCACCAACATCTACAGGATCGTGGTTTTCAGGAAGACTCAACAAATGTCCGGTTTTCTTGTGGATGTAAACCACAAATCCGCATTGAAGCAATTCTGCCATTTCAGCGATGGTTTCTGATGTTACCTGCATTGACATTTGACAAAAATGGGTTAACTTTGCTGGAAACCAGATATCATGGGACTCGTTTATACAGAAATTGAACTAATTAACGGCGAAGACCTTGCTTTGCAGCGCCACCACATCATCGGTGAGGATGAGGTGAAACGGATGATGATCACGGCTTTGGTGGATACCGGCTCGTACATGCTTTGCATTAACGAAGAAATACAGGCCCAATTGCAATTTCCCATTGTAGAGAAACGCAAGGCCGAAACTGCCGATGGCCGAATTCTTGAATTTGATGTGGCAAGCAATGTCGAGGTTCGTTTTAAAAATCGTGCGACCACTTGTCGCGCCATGATTTTACCGGGCGATAGCGAGCCTTTATTGGGGGCTATTCCATTGGAAGACATGGATGTGCTGATTCATCCCCAGCGACAGGAATTGATCGTCAATCCGGACCATCCGTATTTTGCGCAGATGAAGTTGAAGTGAAATGGAAGAGACGCTAAAACTCTCCTCCCGAAATATCCCAGAACCTGTTGAAAAATGCCTTGATTTTCTCAATAACCGATTCGCGCTTTCTGGTCCTATCGCCCGTAGGGCTGAATCTTGAAACCGGCGGCAATATCCTGGATAGATCGGTGCCCGATGTTTGCACATATCCATCGCGGAAAGCATTGTGGATGAATTTATACGTTTCTTCCTTGTCCAGATTTTCCTCCACAATGATCCGGTCCAGTTCTTCCATTTTCTTTTCGTCCACAAATGTACGCCAATCATTGGTAACGGCAGCCCCAGGGGTGAGCGACTGGATGAATTGCAGGATCAGGTCTTTCTTGTTTCTCAGCTCTACACTCGAATCTATGGCCTTGTTGATGCTGACCATTATTTCCTTGTCTTTAACATGGCTCTCGTGGTATTTCCGGATCAGCTCGAGGATGTAATCAATATTGAGTTCCACCTGCTTGATCAGCTCCATTTCAAATACGATATCATCGTTCACGTTTTCAGCATCGCCCCGGCTTTGGCTGCGGAATTCGTGGTACAAATTGATGTACATGCTGTGATAATCCTGCACATCTCTTTCGCTGAGTATTTCCTTCCCGGCAAACTCATCAAATGCCGTGAGGATGTTTTTTAGTTTCAGCACAGCGCCATACAACCGGATGAAGGCTTTCTGATTTTGCTCGCCAATGATCTGTTCTCCTGCCGGGTACTTGTCGGTGAGTTCATCTATCAGGGTGATATACCCCGGCACAGGTTTTCCTTTGTTCTCATAACCCAGGTAATACTCGTTAAAAGTTTTCAGCAGTACAATGCCGCCGGCCTCTTTGTTGCCAAACAAGGCAATGCTTTCGTTGGTGGCCTTCTCCAAATTGCGGAAGCAAACAATATTGCCAAAGGTTTTAACGGAGTTTAATATCCGGTTGGTTCTGGAATAGGCCTGCAACAAACCATGCAGGCGCAAATTCTTGTCCACCCAAAGCGTATTCAGGGTGGTGGCATCAAAACCCGTGAGGAACATATTCACCACGATCAACAGATCTATCTCCCGGTTTTTCATCCGCAAAGACACATCCGTGTAGTAATTCTGGAATTTATCCGAAGAGGTGGCGTCGTTGGTTTTGAAGCTTAGGTTGTCGTCTTGAATGGCTGCT
>JADZFI010000153.1 GCA_020850025.1 Saprospiraceae bacterium | reverse complement strand
CCAGCGGACCGATCTCTGAATGCAATCAGAGTAAGATTGAAGCCTGGGTAAAGGCCGGCGCACCAAACAACTAATTGCAGAACGACCTCTTTCATTTTTCATCAACCTGAAGAAACAATGTCCGGTAAACGAATTTTAATGCTGGTAGTTGGTCTTGCTCTGATAGGCGGGGGCATTGCCATAGCACTTTGGAACAAGCCACATGAAAATATAGCCAACGCCAGCGCCGAATCAACTTTGGAAGCAAAAGCCCTCTTTGATGCCTACAACGCCGATGAGCAAGGGGCAAATGCTCAATACCTGGGTAAGACCATTGCCGTAAGTGGAGTGGTCAAGGAAGTTTCCAAACCTGATGGCGCTCCGGTAAAAGTGTCCCTGGAGACGGGTGATGATTTTTCCGTTGTCTGTGAGTTGGATGCGCTCAGTCAACATGCCCGACAAGAGTTCACTCCTGGTGAAAAAATCATCTTCAAAGGGAAGTGTGATGGTTTTAACCTCGACGTTCAGCTTTCCCGATGTATTGAGGTAAAGCAATAGCGTTTTTCATTTCAAACACCACTCAAACAAAGCAATATTATGCAAAAACAATGGATGATGATGGTTGTCGCTATGCTTATGGCAGTGGCATCCAACGCTCAAGGCAAGTTTTTCACCCGCGATGGCAAGTTGAAATTCGATGCTACCGCTCCGGCCTCACCCGATAAAATTGAGGCCCTCAGCAACAGCGCCACTTGTGTACTGGACGCTGCTACAGGCGAAATGGCCTGGCAGGTGCTCATCAAAGGCTTCAAATTTGAAAAAGCGCTCATGCAGGAGCACTTCAATGAAAATTATTTGGAGTCGGATAAGTTCCCTAAAGCAACCTTTAAAGGGAAAATCACCAACCTCTCGGAGGTCAATTTGACGAAAGACGGCACCTACAATGCAGTGGTTACCGGCAAAATGAACATTCACGGGGTGGAAAAGGATATTACTGCCAACGGCGCCATTACCGTGGGTGGCGGCAATATCCGGATGAATGCCGGATTCAGCCTGCTTCTTTCCGATTATGCCATTTCCATTCCATCGGTAGTAAGCGGCAATATTGCCAAAGAAGCCAAAGTGCTGATAGACGCAAGTCTGGCGCCCAAACAATGATAATTTTGAATACCAACATGAGCCATTCCGTTTACCACGGATGGCTCATGTTGCATTTTCATTGGTCAACCCAAATTTTATGAAAAAAATCTACCTGCTCGCTGCAATACTTCTTCCTTTCGGCCTTTCGGCACAAAATGACGATCTGCTTTCCTTGTTGGAAGAGGAAAAAACCACCGATTATGCCACTGCCAGTTTCAAAGCCAACCGGGTAGTAAACGGACATTCCATTGAAAACACTGCCAAAGGGGTTTTAGATACCAAGTTTTCCCACCGATTTAATCCTCTCCGACAAGGGTTGTACGACATGTTTGGCCTGGATGGCGCGTCCATACGTATTGGAGCCGACTATGGAATCACTGACAGGCTAATGATTGGAGCAGGACGAAGCACCTATGAAAAAACCATTGACGGATTTGTCAAATACAAGCTCTTGCGTCAGAGCAGCGGAAAGAAAAATATGCCGGTAACGCTTGCCTATGTGGCAGATATTCAGGTCAATACCTTGAAATTTTCGGATCCTACCCGCGACAATAAATTCACGGATCGGCTGGCGTTTACACATCAGTTGTTGATTGGCAGAAAATTCAACAGCAGGCTTTCCCTGCAATTAATGCCCACCCTGATACACCGCAACCTGACCAGTTCGCCCATGGACAAAAACGATGTGTATGCCCTTGGCGCTGCCGGCCGGATCAAGTTAACCAAGCGGGTGGCCTTGAATGCAGAATACTACTTTGTACCGGAAGGACAGCTGGAGGCTGCTTATGTGAACAGTTTATCGATCGGATTTGACATTGAAACCGGAGGGCACGTGTTTCAATTGCACTTTACCAATTCTCCCTACATGACCTACAAAGGTTTTGTAACCGATACGCAGGAAGACTGGTTTTTCAAGAACAACGAAGGAAAGATGCTGAGTGGCATTCGCTTTGGCTTCAATATTTCCAGGGTATTTACAGTGGTAAAGCCCAAGCTGGATTAAACATTGTACCCCCTCAAAGTTTCATGCAATTGGGTTTCCGTGACTGGAATAAGTTTAACGGAGAGTGGATATTCGTCAGGCACCGCCATTAATACGGCGCCTGACGAATTTTTTTTATCCTGTTGCATGTATTGCCAGATTTCCGGGAAAGCGGATTCCGGGATGGCCACTTTCGGGAAAAAGGCCTGGATTAAATCGGCAACTCGCTTTCTGGATGTTTTGGGTGATTCGCAGATCATACCGATGGCAATGGCTTCACCATGCGTAATCGGGGAATTTGTTGTAAGGAAATAGCTTTCCAGCGCGTGGCCGATACTGTGACCGAAGTTTAACAGGGCACGAAGGCCTTTTTCAAAAGGATCCTGATCTACCACTTTAACTTTCACCGCTATAGATTTGTGCAGTATGGTGGTCCAATCGGAATGTTCCCACTTTGTTGGGTGGCTCTTTGTTACTATTTCCAACAGCTCCGGGTCGCCAATAAACCCATGCTTCAATACTTCTGCCAGGCCACTGAGAAGTTCTCTTTCCGGGAGCGTTTGCAGAAATAGCGGATCCACCAAAACGGCGGCAGGGGCGTTGAATGCGCCAATGATGTTTTTAACGCCCTGGTAGTCCACCCCTGTTTTACCTCCAATGGCAGCATCCGTCATGGCCAGGAGTGTCGTGGGCACCTGAATAAAATCAATGCCACGCTTCCAAACTGCTGCGCAGAAACCGCCCATATCACCTACAACCCCTCCACCCAAATTGATCAGGAGTGCTTTCCGATCAAGGTGATGTTCCAGAAAACCATTCCAGATGTAATCGCAGGTTTGCAGGCTTTTGTGTTGTTCTCCGGCCGGGATTGTGATAATTTTTGCCAACTCCGGGAGGCAGGGCGCCATTAGAGGGAGGCAATCCCTTTGGGTATTTTGGTCGGTAAGGACCACCACCTTAGAATACTCCTTACCCTCCAGCCATTGCGAAAAGATCGTCGGCAAGTTTCCGATAAAGATGTCGGATCCGTGGAGGTGGAAGTCGGGTGCTGGTACCATTACAGGGCTGGGAGGTTAATGCGCCAGGGGCATTCTGATTTCGAACAGCGTTCCTTCTCCCGGTTCGCTTTGCAGATTTATTCGCCACTTATGCTCTTTGCACATGGTTTTAACGTAGAAGAGTCCGAGTCCGAAGCCTTTTACATTATGCACATTGCCGGTGGGCACCCTGTGGAATTTATCGAATACCCTGCTGTGATGCTCCTTGGGAATTCCAAGGCCATTGTCCTTGACGCTCAAAATGAGGTCGTGATTTTCGTTTCGCAGGCCAATTCGGATTTCCGGAGCGACTTTGGAATATTTCACCCCGTTATCTACCAGGTTGTGCAGTATGTTGGTGAGGTGAAGTTTATCGGCCATGACCGTGCTATTGGCAGCGTCAAGGTCGAGAATGAGGCGTCCGTTTTTGTCGTTGACATTGAGTTCGATGGACGGAACGATGTTTTGGATGAGTTCGGCGAGGTCTACCTTTTCAATGTT
>JADZFI010000152.1 GCA_020850025.1 Saprospiraceae bacterium | reverse complement strand
TGCTCAAAAAATATGGGAAGTGGATGTATTTCTGGGAGAAAACATCGGGTTAATAGTAGCAGAAATTGAACTGGAACACGAAGAAGAATCCTTTGCACTCCCCGAGTGGATTGAGCAGGAAGTGACGGATGATGCCCGGTATTACAATGCCAATCTGACCTTGAATCCGTTTGGCAGGTGGTAGGCCATTGGATATTTTTTCCGATTCCGAAAACCGAACCCCCAGCCCACTTCGTAGGTATGGTGAAACAACGGAATTTCCGTTTAACCAACCTGCGATATGCGAACATTCTCCATTACGCTTTTGCTGTTTTCCCTGCTGTGTCTGGCAGGCTGGTACCAATACAAGCCCGCCGATTCGCCTTCAGGGCAGCTGCCACTGGTGTCTTTAACCGCTTTTGAGGTCAATGCGCCCGATTCCCGCGCAGGCCTCGCGCTTGCCCGAGCCGCCCGCGGATGGGAAGGGGTTACGGCTGCTGCCTGGAACGAAACGTCTGGTCTGCTGGTGCTCAGCCATACGCTGGATCAGGAAGTAACTCGTTTGCAGGACAAAATCCGGCTGCTTACCTCCAAACCTGTTGCCATCAAAACTTTCCCGGAAAAAGCCGGCGCTCAATGCCCCGTGCCGACCTCTGCCATTGCAGCGCTACCCACTGCACTGCTGGGCTGTGGCATTGGGAGTATGCTGCTAGGGCTGCTGCTGTTCAGGTCGGGCGGCCGACATAAACATGAAAGTTTCAACCAATCTTCTCATCAAAATCTTTAACACATGAAAAATTATCTTGTATTGCTTCTCTTCCTTGGCATTGCCATGGCATCTTTCTCTTGCAGCGATGATAACGAGGATATGACCCCAGCACCTGCCCCGAATTTGTACGAACGACTTGGGGGCATCAATGCCATCACTGCTGTGGTAGATCAGTTCCTGGCCAATGTGGTAGCTGATGATGTCATCAATGCCCGCTTTGCCCCGACCGTGGCAGATCCATTCAGAACACAGCTGTTGCGTAACAACCTGATCGACCAGATTTGTGCAGGCTCCGGAGGCCCCTGTCAATACAAGGGCAAAAACATGCTGGAAGCGCATCAGGGTATGCAGATCACCGAAGTGGAATTCAATGCACTGGTAGCCGATCTGATTGCTGCGCTGGATCAGTTCAATGTGCCGGAGCAGGAAAAAAACGATCTCCTCGCTATCCTCGGACCAATGAAAACAGACATAGTTGGTCAGTAATAAGACCTAAGCTCCAAAAGCATTCAATGATTCCGATAGGAGGAGTTACCTGGCAGCCTTTCCAAAGGGAGGGGCTGCTTTTTGGTGTTTGGATGGGTTGGGGGCGTGGCATGGTGGATTTGGGAGACAGACGCTTAACTTTGCTGCCGGCATCACAAAACATCAAAATCACGCCAAACATCAAAATTACGCCAATCACAGTCTAGCTATGCACAAATTTTTTGCTCTGGCCACTTTGGTCGCCCTGCTAAGCGCCTGTTCCGGCACGGAAAAAGCCCTGAAGGGCAATGAGTGGATGTTCAAGTCCATAACCCGCCTGGATTCCTACAATCCTGTCATAGAGCCGGATCGCAAGTCGGATTTCTTTTGCCCCTTGAGAAGAAAGGAGGTGGATTGGGAGGGTAAAGCGGTGTTTAACCCTGCTGCTGTGGTCAAGGACGGCCGGGTTTGGCTGCTGTACCGGGCACAGGACGAATACGGTACCTCCCGCATCGGACTGGCCAATAGTCGGAAAGGGTTGGAGTTCAAAAAAAATGCCTTGCCGGTGTTGCGCCCGGATAATGACGCCAACAAAGACCTTGAATGGGAAGGCGGCTGTGAGGATCCCCGCGTGGTGCAAAGAGAGGACGGTATGTACATCATGACCTATACGGCTTACGACAAAAGGGTGGCACGCATGTGCATTGCTAGCTCCCTCGATCTGCAAAGTTGGGGAAAACACGGTCCGGTACTCCGTGAACGGAAATACCGCGATCTGTGGTCGAAAGGCGGCGCTATTGTGTGCGAGCGCAATGGCAGTAAAATAGTGGCCAAAAAAATCAAGGGCAAATACTGGATGTATTGGGGCGATACGGATCTGTTCATGGCCAGTTCCGATGATCTGATCAGTTGGGAGCCTCTGGAAGACAAAAAAGGCAATCTCCGGCGGGTCATGATGCCCCGACCGGGCATGTTCGACAGCCGGATGGTGACGCCGGGGCCCTTCGCTCTGGTGCAAAAAGAAGGGATTCTGCTGCTCTACAACGCCGCCAACAGCGCCAGCAGCGGCGACAAAACCATGGGCGCCGATGTGTATTCCGTAGGGCAAGCCCTGTTCTCCGCCAAAAAGCCATGGGAAATGCGCGCCCGCTCCAACCGATACCTGCTCACCCCGGAGCAAAACTTTGAAAAAACAGGCGAAACACCCAATGTCTGTTTCCTTCAGGGCATGGCCTGGGAAGACGGTCGATGGCTGATGTATTACGGCGCTGCGGATACTAAGATTGGGGTGGCTGAGGGGAAGAAATAGCAGATGTTTTGCCGCGATGCGGCATGGGGAATCTCGTCCGGTCGCATAGGCTACCGATGTTGAGGGACTACGCCCCGTGGGGCTGTTCATGAGATAATGAAATGTCTGGTTAATGTTCGCGGCTTTACCCGCCGGCACATCAAACCAGGGCGACCACAAGGGTCGCCCCTACGTAAACCCCTCAAACCCTTCA
>JADZFI010000151.1 GCA_020850025.1 Saprospiraceae bacterium | reverse complement strand
CGTGAGCAACATGGTGAACACGTTGCGGGTAATGCTGAAGTCGGAGAACCCGGTTACGCCACCGCCAAGGATGCCGCCATCAAAGGTGGTTTTGGCTTCCAGACGCAAACACTGCCCGTCAATTACCGCATTGTAAACGGTCTTGCTTTTGCCGCCTTCTTCAATCAACTGGTGGGTGTAGTCTTCCACCTTATGTTCGCCTTGCTGGTATTTCTCATCCAGAATGCGCATCACGCTGCCATGTACCAACACATAGCCGTCGTTGGCCATTTCGCCATTTCCATGGTGGTGTACATGGAACATTCCGGTAGTACCTACTTTCCAGCCTTTGTCCGATTTGAGGATCACCGGCAGGTTGACGTACATATCTCCGAACACGTGAATCACGTTTGCATCGGAGATGTGGTGTACCGCATTATCGCCGGCGTTGAAAGGCGCAGGTGCATTGATAGAATGTCCACAAGGCCCTTCGTCGTGACCTTCATGGGCAGCATTTTCCCCAGCAGGATCGTGCTGTTCACCCTCATGCACCTGTTCGGTTGGCTGAGGCTGCGGAGCGCTGTGAGGGTGATCGTGGTTTTCGTGACCGGTCTGTGCAAAAGCAAAAGTGCACAAACCGCTGAGAATCAGTACTAAACTATATGTTCGAACTAAGTTCATACCCACTTCGGAAAAATCTTTGATTAAATCGGCTGCAAAAGTACGATGGTATTTTCTGATATAAAAACCAAGTTAAACTATTTTTCCAAAAATTATAGGGCAGACGGGGGTAATAGGGTAGGGCTTTCGGAATTAAATTTGGAGCCCGGGGTTTACGCGCCACTTAGCGCTTGGAGAAATTGCTGAAATCGCCCAGATCAAGGGCATACCTGGAACCTTCATACCTGCTTGAATTGCCAATCATGGAACTTTCCAAAACCGCATTCTTCAGATGTGCATGGTTTTGCACGATACTGTTCCCGATGATGGTGCTGTCAACACTGGAGTGATGTCCAACACTTACGTGCGGACCGATCACACTGTTTCGGATGACTGCGTTCTCTCCAACAAAACAAGGTGGAATGATCACGCTGTTCTCTACAACGGCGTTAGAAGCTATCAATGCCTGATTTCTGTGGAACTCCAGCATTCTGGCATTGGAGTGCAGTATATTCTCTTTGGTACCGCAATCCAGCCATTCGTCAATTTGCCCGGTTTTGAACCGCACACCCTGGTTTTTTAAATGTGCCAGTGCCGTGGTAAGTTGATATTCGTTTTTTTCACGGATATTATGGCTGATGATGTGCTGCAGCGCATCTCTTAGTTTTTCCCCTTCCCGGAAATAATAAATCCCCACAATGGCCAGATCGGAAACAAAAGTGGACGGCTTCTCAACCATATCTATGATGTACCCTTCCGGATCCAGTTTTACCACACCAAATGAACTGGGGTCCTCCACCTTTTGGGTCCAGATTACACCATCTTCCTGGTCGTCAAATTTAAAATCAGCCTTGAAAAGGGTGTCTGCGAAAGCAACGATGCACTTGCCATTCAGGCTTTCTGCCGCACAGGAGATGGCATGGCCCACTCCCAGGGCTTTTTCCTGTTGATAAAGGGTGCCTCTGGCGCCGAGTTTTTCCGCAATGGCAATCAGTTCTTTTTCTACCTCCGATCCGAAATCACCTACAACATAGGCTATTTCTTCAATTGGACCAGAATAGGAACTTGCCAGGTCTTCTACCAGCCGCTGAATAATAGGTTTTCCGGCAACCGGAATAAGTGGTTTGGGAACTGTCAGGGTATGCGGTCTCAGTCTGGTGCCACGCCCTGCCATAGGTATGATGATTTTCATAAATGCTTAGGTTTGTTCTCGATGGTCATGTGAGGGCAACTTTATTGTTTTCCCGTACTGCCAAATCCTCCGGCCCCTCTTCCCGAGTCCGGAAGGATGGTTACCGGCTCCCATGCTACGGTCTCATGGCGTGCGACTACCATTTGGGCGATGCGTTCCCCCGGTTCAATGGTTTGTTGCTCATTAGACAGGTTGACCACAATGCATTTGACTTCGCCCCGGTAATCAGAATCAATGGTGCCGGGGGAATTAAGCATGGTAAGCCCTCTTTTTGCTGCCAGGCCACTTCGCGGCCGTATCTGGGCTTCGTAACCATGTGGCAGTGCTATGAAAAGTCCGGTAGGTATCAGCGCTCGCTCTAACGGGCCAAGAATTACAGGTTTTTCAAGATTGGCGCGCAAATCCATACCTGCACTGCCCGTGGTTTCATATTGAGGCAGTGGAAAGGGAGAGCGGTTAATTATTTGGATGATCAATGGTGTGCTCATAGAGGGGGCAAAGGTAAACGAACCGGGACAAAGTAACATGTCGTACATGTGCCCATCTTCCGATGAGTAACTATTTACTAAATTTGGTCGGATTCCGGTCTTGACTAGAATTAGGCAGCCGCATTCTACAATGCACTGCGTACATTTCGGCCGGGAAACTGCCCTGATGGCGGCCCACTTGAACAGTTCGGTATAACAGGTACTATTCAACTAATCATCCCGTTGCTTCATGAAAGCATTTCTAACCATTCCACTTACCGTTTTTCTTTTCTTTTCTGCCCGGGCTCAGGCTCCTGTAAATGATGATTGCTCCGGCATCATTGATCTGGGAGAAATCCCCTATTGCTCTGCACCTGCACAATTTACCAATGTAAATGCTACTACCAGCAATATAGATGCTACAGCCAATATCCCTTCTTGCTGGAATAACCTGGCTGATCGCGATGTATGGTTCCAGTTTTCTCTTCCTGCAGATGGAAGTATCACCGACATCACCATAGATCTTTGGGGTAATGTTGGGGGAAACGGCACCCTGAAAATGCCGCAAATTGCCATTTACCGTGGCGACTGTGTGTTCAATGGACTGGCAGAATTGGCCTGTTTAACAGCTCCCCTGAACATTA
Source organism: Saprospiraceae bacterium (assembly GCA_020850025.1). Lineage (GTDB taxonomy): Bacteria > Bacteroidota > Bacteroidia > Chitinophagales > Saprospiraceae > M3007. Next base: position 389 of record JADZFI010000151.1, on the reverse strand, counting down.
ACGAAGTGCATCTGGAGCTGTTTGGCCTTACCCCAGATGTGCCTTACTTTATTCGCGTAAACGACTACTCTGCTACTGCCTCACCCAATGCCGGCACCTTTAAGTTGTGCATCTCTCCTTACGTCCCTGATATCAACATAGGGGAATCGGCCGGATCTTCCAGTTGTAGCGGTACCTTATGGGATTCGGGTGGGCCTACTGGTGATTACATGGGCAATGAAGACCTTTCCTTTGAAATTTGTCCTTCTGAACCACATCAATGCATCAAACTGAATTTCCTGAACTACGATGTTGAGTCTGGTTTTGATGCCATTCGGGTGCTTGAGGGGAGCGGAACCAATCTCACTCTGATCAAGACCATTGACGGATCGGGTTCCAATCAGCAGGTT
>JADZFI010000150.1 GCA_020850025.1 Saprospiraceae bacterium | reverse complement strand
CTGAAGGAAAACAACACATAGTGGCTGTCCACGGACTCCGTATGACGCCTGAAATTATCCAGAATGGCCTGCCAGCCGGCGCGTTGCAGCTCTGCGGAGTTCATGTCCTCCGGGTCGAAGGTTTCGGTGACCAGAGTGCTGGAGCCTTCCGCGGCGAACGTGACCAGTACCTTGCGCTCGTCGGGCATGTGGTAGGCCAGTTTTTGCAGGGGGATCACTTCATCGTAAATACCTTCAAAATCAAAGCTCATGCTCCCGTCGCGGGCGGCCATGGTGGCGCTGAATTTGCCTCCGGTGCGCAGATCATTGGCGGCCTGGGGGCAATGCCAATCGTCGGAAGCATGATTCCATTGGGTGATGTGCGCCGGATCGGTCCAGCATTTCCAGACTTTTTCCAGTGGGGCATTTACCAGGGTTTGGATGGTAATGGGTGATTTGTTTGTCATAACTATTGTCCTTCCAAAGTTGTTTTCAAATTAGCGAGCGACTTTGCGTATTCCGCGCCGATCATATCGTCCATACTGAAGAATACCTGCAGGAAATTCATCGGATAGTGCATTTTTCCGCTCATTTGCCAACTCACTTTGGTACTGCCTTCATTTACGGCCTCCGAAAACAGGGCTACTGGCGCAATAGATTCCATCCACCCTTTAAAGCGGAGGTTACCGGCAATACCTGAGCCATCCATCACCTGGGTGATTTCCTGTTCGCCCACGCCCATAACATCACTTTCCCAGGTCACTTTGCCGCCAACGGCGCCATCGGTACCGGAATAATGCAGGGTCATTTTGGGGTCATTCAGGATAAATGTACTCCATTTTTCCTGACTTTTCAGCAATTTGATGTAGTCGAATACTTCTGCCTGAGACTTGTTGATCACGACATCGCGTTTGACAAAGTAATCTGTCGGTAAAAACAAGGCAACAATGAGTGGAATGGCGAGGATAGCGCCCAGAACAAGGAGGATTTTTTTAAGCAATTTCATAGCTTTGTTTTAAATAGTGTTAAAAAAGGTGTCAAATGCTCGATAATTAAAAATAATTACGAGAATCTGGCAGCAAATTTAAAACAATTTTAAAATACAAAACAAAATGTATTATATTTTTTAACTTGACATAAATATTAGCGAAGGGCGCGTTTGGCTTTCCCTCTTCCCTAACGTACTCTTCCCTCATGTACTCATGTACTCTTCACTCATGTAATTCCCACCCTTCATGCGCCCGGCTTTTTTCTCACTATGCAGTCGTTTGTTTTTCAGCCTTTTGGCAATAACAGCCTGAGGAACACGGGTGATTTTGCGTTTTTTCGGTTTTTGAAAGGCTTTTTCCAGCAGTCGCAGGAGTTTTTCCTCGGCTATGTGTTTGTTCATGAACTGGGAGCGCTCGGTTTGATTGCTCACGGCCAATATGCCTTCGGAGGAGATATGGTTGGCCAGTTTTTCCTGAATGAGGGCTTTTTCAGTTTCAGATAGCGCCATAGAGGCCTGCACGTCCAGCAGGGCCTCGGCCTTGGTTTCTACCTTGTTCACGTTTTGTCCGCCAGCCCCGCTGGAACGCGAGGTGCGGAACGTGATCTCGTTTTTGAGTTGTTCGGTGTTCATGATAAAGCGGCAAACTACTTTTTGGAGGATAAAGTTCCGGAATTTTGTCATACCAAGCCAAAACACAGCGCTCATGGCGTCAAATCCCGGCAAGTTGCTCATTTTTGCCGGTAATAACTACCGCACATGACAAAACGCTCCGCCCTCCTCCTCGCCCTCGGCCTGATCACCGCCCTCGGCATTTATTTCGCGCCACGCCTCCTCCAACCTGAAAAAGCGAAACACCGACCCTCCCATGCGGGCATGGCATTCCTGCAATGGGGCATGGCCCGTCTGTTCCCTGACGGCCAATTCCACACCGAAAAATACGCCGAAGCCATGGCGCAAATGCGCCTGGAAGCTCAGCTGCGCAACGACCGCAGTCCTTCCTGGGAAGCGCTCGGGCCTAAAAACATCGGCGGACGCACCCTTTGCATGGCCGTAAACCCGCAGGATACCAACATCATCTGGCTCGGCAGCGCCTCCGGCGGCCTTTGGAAAAGCACCACAGCCGGCCTGGGCGCCAATGCCTGGCAACACGTGGAAACCGGATTTCCGGTGCTGGGCGTGGGCGCCATTGCCCTGGATCCCTCCAACCCTAACATCCTGTACGTAGGCACCGGAGAAGTCTACAACGCTGAAAACTCCGCTCCCAACGTGGCCATCCGCACCACCCGGGGAACCTACGGCATCGGTATCCTGAAAAGTACCAACGGCGGACAAACCTGGACCAAAAGCCTCGACTGGGGCTATGGTCAGCTACGGGGCGTGCAGGAAATCAGGGTCAACCCGCTCCGGCCCGCCACGGTGCTGGCAGCCACTACCGAAGGCTTGCTGCGCAGCTGGGATGCCGGCGCTACCTGGCACACCATTCACAACAAACGTATGGCCGTGGACCTGCACTACGACCCCTCCGATACTACCCGCATTTTTGTTACCCACGGCTCGCTCGACGACCAGAATGTGAGCGGCGTGTACCGCTCGGTGGATGGCGGAGCAAATTTTGTAAAATTGGGAGCCGGTTTACCTGCCACTTACTCCGGCAAAACGCTGTTGAGCATTGCCCCCTCTAATCCGTCCATTATTTTTGCCTCCGTGGGTGAAGCTTTTGCCCAAAACGGATTGTTCAAATCGGTCAATGGCGGCAATACCTGGACAAAGATCAACGCCGAAGATGTGTGCAAGTACCAGGGCTGGTACTCGCACGATATCGCCGTTCACCCCACCAATCCCAACACCTTCATCTGGGTGGGCATTGATGCCTGGAAATCGGTCAACGGGGGCTCCAGCGTGCAGCAAAAAACCTACTGGTACAAATGGGATTTCGGCTACGTGCCGGCAGGCGGCTCCGAGGGTCCGCCGGATTATGTGCACGCCGATATCCACGGCGTGTATTATCCCACCTCCGATCCAAACAAGGTGTATGCCGTGACCGATGGTGGCTTGTTCGTGTCGTACGACAACGGTGAAACCTGGGCCGGGCGCAACGGTGGCTACCAGACTCAGCAGTTTTATGCCAACCTGGGTAGTTCCACCACCAACCCGGAACTGGCCATCGGCGGCATGCAGGACAACAGCACGGCCATTTACCTCGGCGATCCGTCCTGGACCCGCGTGTTGGGTGGCGACGGCGAATGTGCGGCGGTGCATCCGCAGAACGACCAGATCATGTACGGCTCATCCCAGTACCTGAACATGTACAAAAGCGTAGACGGCGGCCAGAATTGGTTCGGCATCGGCAACGAAATAACCGGCGATGCAGCCTTTAACGGCCCCTTTGAAATAGCGCCCTCCAATCCGGAGATCATGTACGCGGGCGCGCAGGCACTCTGGCGCTCCGACGACGGCGGCAATACCTGGGGGCAATTAACCGATATCGTCGCCGATGGCGACGTGATCCTGACCATCATCATCCACCCGGAAAACCCTGACCTGATATACCTGAGCACGGCGCCCAGCAGCACCAATCAGGCCAGGGTGTACAAAGTGGATGCCTCCGATGGCTCCGCAACGCAACTGACGGGCCTGCCCAACCGTGTGTGTATGGATCTGGTATTGCACCCGGAAGAACCCGACGTGTTATTTGCCGTGCTGGCGGGCTTCAATGCCCAGCATGTATGGCGCAGCACCGATGCCGGACTGGGCTGGGAAGCCATAGACAACGGATTGCCGGATGTGCCCACCAATTCCATGGTCATTGATCCTGCCACCGGGCATTTTTACATCGGCAACGACCTAGGCGTATGGCATTCTGCCAATGAGGGCGCCTCCTGGGAACTGTACTCTGCAGAAGCACCTCAGGCCATGCTGGCCATGCACCTGAGCATTGCGCCGGGCAACAAACTCCGGGTTGCCAGCTATGGATTGGGCGTTTGGCAAACCGATCTGGCAACCGCCAGCAGCGCCAAAGATCCGCTTGTCAACATTTCAGTGGAAAAATTGCGCCCCAACCCTGCCTCAGACCAAACCGTGATGGAGTTCAGCCTTAAGGCAGCGGCCAGTGTCGGCATTCGGGTGCTGGATATGCAGGGTAAAACCGTTTGGCAGCAAAATGTGCGTTATCCGGCAGGCTCACATGCTCACCATATCCCATTAAATGAAATACCCGCCGGAACCTATGCCGTGGTGTTAGAGTCCCGGGGGGAAAGATCAGCACGTACACTTGTGGTAAGGCGCTAAGGGACACTAAGGCGCGAAGACACTAAGGCACAAAGACACGAAGGCACAAAGTTTTTAATTCAGGAATGCGCACAGCGCATTCCTTTGCGCCTTAGTGCCTTTGTGTCTTAGTGTCTTCGTGTTCCTGGCGCCTTGAAATAAAAAAAGGCCTGCCAGTTTTGGAAGGCCTTGTGGGCACAGAAGGACTCGAACCTCCGACTTTCCCGATGTAAAATCGGGACACACTGAACCAACTGAGTTATGCAGCTGAGATGAGTTTTTCAATGGCTTTACGAGATTTCCATTT
>JADZFI010000149.1 GCA_020850025.1 Saprospiraceae bacterium | reverse complement strand
GTCAAATTTTTTTTGGCCGGCTCATTTATTTTTAGAACGAATAAAAAAACATGAGCCATCCGCCTGTCGGGATGACTCATGTTCCGAATTGAATAGCCGATTAAATACTGCGTTATTAGCAGTTTAACGCACTACAATCAACTTTTCCGTAGCTACTGCCTCCCCTACCTGAATACGAACGAAATAGAATCCATTCGGCAACTGGCTGGTAGAAAGCGTGAAGGATTGCTGACCTGAAGCCGCATTTTCATTTACCTGTTGACCAAAGTATTGTCCGTCCAGGCTGAAAATATCTACCTGCAGGTCGGCTGATTCCACCAGGTTAATTTCAAGTGTGGCACGATCAGTTGCGATGGTTGGATACACCTTGATATCAGTAGCATAAGCTGCAATATCCTTCGTTCCAACACTTCCTGCGAAGCAGCTGGTATTCAGGTCCAGGAATCGTGCCCAGCCGCAGGTCCAGTCGGAAGAACCACCGCCCGTGCCGCTGAATGCACCGATATAGTTCACCTTATCAAAGAATGGCTTGTTGATACGAGCTGCTGTGAATGCCCCCATTCCGGCAACCGGTGAGCCTGAAACAGGTTGTACATTTGGGTAGTCGAGGTTAAAAGGATCTACCAGCTTGGCCTCGTTATTGGTCACAAACTGCTTGTTGCCAAAAGCCGGGCTATCATACCAGGTATCTATGTTGAAACCGTTGTTGGCATTGGAAGTCAGCAAATCGGTAGGGCCGGCAACGATGGAGTTTTTAATTTCCAGCAAACCGTTGGTGGCATTGTCTGCGCAAGAGTTGCCGTCGATAAAGAAACCTACCGGGTAGTTGCCTACGATCAGGGTATTAAAGATACCCGGTTCGGAGTTGCGGCGGATGTGGGCGCCACGGCGATACAGGTTGTTAACGCTACCCGTAGGGCCAACGATGGTTACATTGGAGAACGTTGGGCGGGTTTTAGGTGTATTGTTGGATCCCTGTGCATCGTTATCAATTTCAAATCCGTTGGAGTTGCTTTGGTCAGCAATCTGCGGGTCGCGCACTGCGAGTGCATACTGAACATCGCCGGAGTAACCGAAGTCAGCGTCGAAGTCATCATCCAGACCGCGATAAGCAATCAAATATTTACAGTTTACCGTTCCACCGAACCACTCGAATGAGTCGTCGCCGCAATAGGAAACCTGAACGTGGTCGATCGTGGTGCCTGATCCTACACCACCCATGGTCAGACCATTGATCTCACTATTTGGCTGGAAAGCTACACCTGGATACTCGATGCGGACATAACGAAGAATACCTGAGTTGTCGGCATTGTCCGGGTTGCTGCCTCCACCATAGAGACCATCGCCTTCAGCGTTGTTTACGCCACCTTCGATCTCACCGACGCCTTGCTGACCCAAAAAGGTGGCATTGGTAGCTGCTTTTCCCAGCAGGATGATACCGCCCCAATCACCGTAGGTTGGATTGGCTTCATTGCTGGTGAACACGATGGGCTCGAAAGGAGTACCATCAGCAATCAGTTTGGCGCCGCGGGTAACAATCAGGGAACCTTTGGTGGTTTTATCCCCTTTAATGACAGTGCCCGGCTCAATGGTGAGCGTGGCGCCATTTTTTACATAAATGAATCCCTGGAGGAGATATACGTTGTTTCTAGTCCAGGTGGTGTTGGTGGTGATATTGCCGGAAACGACAACCTGTGCATGGGCGCTAATCAGTGCGCCAACCATCAATGCAAACAGTAACAGTGCTTTTTTCATAGAGCAGGCAAAATTTGTTGGATATTTTTACACTGCAAAGGTCGGGCAGATGGCCCGGGAGAAGGGGAAAGAGGGGGTTAAGAGTTTGTCAAGTTTGGATGAAGCCAATGTTAAGTTGACGGTTTACGGCCTACGGTGGACGGTGGACGGTGGACGGTGGACGGCCTACGGCTGCCGTAGGCCGTCTACCGTAGGCCGTCTACCATCTAAACCCATTCAAAAGCGGCCATTCCGCTTGGCTTGGCGGATAATTCTTCCCTGAGCACTCTGAGATGATTGGAGTCGCTTTCCGGAACGCTCAATCGTGGGTTGACAGCTGCAAAGTCGGAATCATGGTATTGGTAGAGATCCCATTTGCCCGCTTTACATTCCAGTGCAGTGAGGTGTTCCACCCAGTCGCCACTGTTCATGTACTGCACTTTATGGCCATTTTTTGCCACTACTTCCCTGATTTGGGGCTGGTGAATATGTCCGCAAATCACACTGTCATAACCATTTTCAGCGGCCATTTGGATGGCTGTATCTTCAAAATCAGCAATGAACCGAACGGCGCCTTTTACGCCTTTTTTTACTCGTGCAGAAAAAGAGGCCGGTTTTAATCCAAACAAACCTCTTAAGCGGTTGATCATTCGGTTGATGCGAATCAGCAAATCGTACCCTTGCCCTCCCAGTTTTGCCAGCCAGCGGGCGCGTTGAACAGATGGATCGAACACATCGCCATGAAATACCCAGTGCGTTTTACCATCTACCTGAAAAACAAGTTTGTTGCGCAGATGGATGATGCCCAGAGAGATTTCCCCAAATTTTCGCAAAACATCGTCGTGGTTCCCGGTCAGGTAGTATACCTTGGTGCCATTCACTGCCATCTTCAACAATCGGCGCACTACTTCCATGTGCTGTTTCGGGAAGTAGCTCTTTTTGAATTGCCACATATCAAAAATATCGCCATTCAACACCAGCGTGCGAGGCTCGATGCTTTTGAGGTAGTTAAGCAACTCCTGTGCATGGCAGCCGTAAGTACCCAGATGCACATCTGAAATGACTACAATATCGAGTTCGCGTTTCATAGTTGGATGGATACCGGATGAGAATTCCAAACTGGAACTGTTCAAATATTTTGCTACAAAATTGTGCTCAGACAGGTCAACGGATCATTAAGCAAATGTGAAGTTTGTATTATCAATAAAAAACCCGGACAACTTGCGTCGCCCGGGCGTTCGTAGTAAAGTTCCTAACCTTTAAACTACTAAAATCTGTATCCAAATTCTTACGAGTGTTTGAGTTTCGTGTGTTTGGGTGTTTGAGTGTGCGATTGTTCGAGTTGGCGTTCGGCTGGGGAGTTCAAGAGGCTGGGCCACTAGTCTGTACCCTGCTTTAGTGTCGGGGTGACTGC
>JADZFI010000148.1 GCA_020850025.1 Saprospiraceae bacterium | reverse complement strand
GCTGCCGGTTTCCCATTTTTCGCGGTTGGCTTCCGGCTGATACAGGTAACTGATCCAAAGGCCAAACCACCAGTCGAGTACCGTGGAAAACAAAATGAGCGACAGAAACCGCCAATCCCACCAGCCCTAGAAAACATAACTGGCCAGCAAGCATACCCAGGTACGCAAGCGTCCTTTCGTCCCGAAATAGACCGGGAAAAAAAGCAGGATAAAGACCAGAAATGGGAGGGAGGAGAAGGACATTTTACGGGTTACGGCCTACGGCCTACGGTGGACGGTTGGGGGCATTGCGCGCCAAACATTTTACCTTTGGCGATTTCCGGGATGTTATGATAAAGGATTTCAGTTGGAGACATCAACTGGGAATTTCAGGACAAAAGAAAGGGGATGACAGCGATTTTTACCTGGGATGCCGTTGATTTTTTTGGAACACGGATGAGAGGATTACACGGATTTTATTGTTCTGTTTTTTTTGAGATGCCCGGCCGAATGTATTCTGCGGGCTCTACAGGAAAATCTGTGTAAAATCTGTGCAAACAATCTGTGTAAAATCTGTGCGAAATAATCTCCGGGAAACCTGCACGAAACATGAAACAACAAAACATACATACCCTGCTGCGTTTTTGGGGCAGTCCGCTGTTCAGGCCGGCCGTAAAGAATACCTTCAGGTTGGCTTTACCGCTAATGCTGGGGGAGCTGAGTACCATTCTGATGGGGCTGGCAGGTACGGTCATGATCGGACATTTAGGAGAAACGGAACTTGCGGCTTACGGAGTGGCCAGCGTGGTGTTTGTGTTGTCTATGCTCGTAATCTGGGGTGGCGTGCGGATGGTGCCCACCCCTGTTGCAGAGGCGCATGAGCTGCGCGACGGCCCTCGCGTGCGGACCCTTGTACATGCAGGCATGTGGCTGAGCGTGTTTTTTATGCTGGTGGCTATTCCGCTTCTGTGGGTCGGTATTGAGCTGTTCCCGATGCTTGGGCAGGATCCTCAGGTAACGATTTTGGCGGTAGAATACCTCAAGGTGGTGGCCTACAGTATGCCGGCACTTATCCTGTTCGCCATCCTGGTCAATTTTGCCGATGCCTTTACCTATGTGCGTCAAACCATGTTCATTTCGGTGGGCGGACTGGCGCTGGATATACTCCTTAACTGGGTGCTGATATTCGGCAAATTTGGATTTCCGTCGCTGGGCATCAATGCTGTTGCCATCAGTACAGGTATTACACATGCGGTTATGTCGGTGTTGCTGATCCTTTTAATCTGGCGGAAAAAAGAGCTTAGGTACTTCAGAGAATGTCGGACCCGACTGGAAGAGGTATGGGCGCAGACCCGTTCTTTTATCCGGTATGGCATTCCCTCAGCGCTGCAGATCATGGTAGAGTTCGCTGCCTTTGGCGCAGGTACCATTCTCATCGGTCAGATCAGCAAAACGGAACAGGCAGCGCACCAGATTGCCTTGAACCTTATTTCCGTTACCTACGTCACCATGATGGGCGTTTCCACGGCAGGCATGATCCGGGTCGGGCAGGCATTGGCTTACCGAAGCCGGGTAAAAGTATGGATGGCGGGCGTGAGTACCATATCACTGTCTATCCTGCTGATGTTGTTTCCAACCGCTTTGTTCCTGTTGTTGCCCGGCCCCATCGCTTCTTTTTACACCACCGACGCACAGGTGATGCAGATAGCCTCTGGGCTATTGCTGTATGCCGGCCTTTTCCAGATGGCAGATGCCGCGCAATTGTCGAGCATTTCCATGCTCCGGGCGCTCAACGACGTCAAAACGCCCACCTTGCTCTCCCTTTTGGCTTTTTGGGTGCTTGGTTTGCCGGTGGGCTACTGGCTGGCGGTACATCAGGGCTGGAACGCCAAGGGCATCTGGGTGGGCTATCTCATTGCCCTGTTGGCACAGGCGGGGCTTTTTATGCTGCGTTTTTTTCAGCTGACCGGCAGAGTGGGGCGGGGGTAGGCGGCATAGCCACTACAGTTGCCCAAACCACCCTACCTTTGCCACATACCATCCATCACCGACTGCTGATCAAACGCTATTTTTTCCATATCGCTTACCATGGGCAAAACTACCACGGCTGGCAGCGGCAAGCCCGGCTGCTGACCATCCAGGAGGTGATAGAACTGGCCCTTCTCAAGGTGCTGAAAACGCCCACTACCATCCTCGGCTGCGGACGCACCGACACGGGCGTGCACGCCAGTCAGTATTTTTTTCAGGCAGATATGGCAGAAACCGACCTGGAGGCGCTGCTGTATAAACTGAATTTCGCACTGCCGCCAGACATTGTGGTTTTTGCCATCATTCCGGTGCACGACCGGGCAAGTACCCGTTTCGACGCGGTGTTGCGCCGCTATGATTACTTTATTCATTTGCGGAAAGACCCGTTTTTACAAAACAACAGCGCCATGTATGCGGGCATGAACCTGGATGTGGCGGCTATGCGGACTGCGGTGGCTTTACTGTCCGGATACGATGACTACTATGCTTTTTGTAAATCGCCCGCCAAATACGAACATACCATCTGCCGGGTGAGCGAGGCGCATTTATGGACGGATAAAAGCGGGCAAAGGCTCCGGTTTCAAATAAGCGCCAACCGGTTTCTGGCCGGCATGATCCGGATCATCGTGGGGCGCCTGCTCGAAATTGGCGTCGGCCGCATGAGTGTACAGGATTTTGAGGCGCATTTGCGCGACAAACAAACCCCGCGCATCATCACCGGTGCGCATGCACAGGGACTGTACCTGTCGAAAGTGGTGTATCCATACCTGGAATTGCCGCCGGCAACGATCTTCTCGGAGGTTTTTGCGGACGATCGGGAAGGGTATTGGAGTATGTAATGTGGTTTCCAATCAAATAGAATACTTTTGTAGCCCCACCCTCAATTCATTGCGCATGATTTCTCTGACCATCAATCAAAAGGTTTACCAACTGGATGCCGATCCAAATATGCCCTTGTTGTGGGCTATCCGTGATCTCGTTGGGCTCACTGGCACGAAATACGGCTGTGGCGTGGCCCAGTGTGGCGCCTGCGTAGTGCACCTCAACGGCGAAGCGGTGCGTTCCTGCATCACGCCTCTGCGCAGCGCGGAAGGACAAAAAGTGGTTACCATCGAAGGCCTTTCAGAAAAAAACGACCACCCGCTCCAACAGGCCTGGCAGGAGATAGATGTGCCGCAATGCGGCTACTGCCACTCCGGCCAAATCATGTCGGCTGCCGTACTGCTGCGAGACAACCCCAACCCCACCGACCAGGACATAGACGATGCCATGGCCGGCAATATTTGTCGCTGCGGCACTTACCTCCGCATCCGCAAGGGCATTCACCGCGCGGCAGAGCTGCAACGAACTCGCGACAAGGATTAATTAGTGTAGTGTCGGGGTGACTGG
>JADZFI010000147.1 GCA_020850025.1 Saprospiraceae bacterium | reverse complement strand
TAAAAATGCGACTTCTGAGCCCCCCACTTAAATTTCTTCGCGGCTTCGTGCCTTAGTGCCTTTGTGTAACCCTCTTAGCACCTTCAAAATAAATGTATGAAAGCAACCAGTATCCCGCAACATGAGGCCTCTTTCCGTCAGACGGGCATTGATTCAAGCGGCACCAAATTCCAGATCAGCAATGAGAGCGCCCGAATCAATGATAAGGCTGGAGGATTGTTAAATCTGGAGTACTGCACCAAGCAGGTACCGGACAAATCCTACTACTATGAGGAAGAATTTCCCAAGGAACGTATTGTGTTGCACTTTACGGCAGGATATCTGAAGGGAGACATCGCCCAGCTTTCGAGAAAAAGCGTGGAGGTATCTGTTCCATTTGTTATCGCCCGTTCGGGCCATATCTATAATTTATGGTCATCAAAATACTGGTCGTATCATCTGGGGCCGGGCGCCATTGGCGGCAACACCGCCATGAGTCAGCGCAGCATCGGGATTGAAATTTCCAACATAGGTTTTTTACGAAAAAAGTCCGGCGGCTTACTGCATACGGTGTACAGCAGCGATGATGTCTATTGTTCCGAGCAGGAAACTTCCTATTATCAAAAATTGCCTGCCCCTTACAGAGGGGAACAGTATTACGCCACCTTTACCAGCGCCCAATACAATTCTTTGATATTGTTGCTTCGTTTCCTTACTGCGCGTTACAACATTCCACGCACCTTTTTACCCACAGTAAAGCGCTTTGAACCATTCGCTTCCGCCGCCGAGGCTGAAGGATTTAAAGGAATTTGCTCACACGTCAATTTCCGACCAACCGGTAAGTGGGATATTGGACCGGCATTTAATTGGGGGAGATTGGAAAAGGGCTTGAAGATTGGACGTTGATGCTGGCTCCCGGGAAGAAGCTAAGGATGCTAAGGTTTGTTACCGGCTAAATAAAACGGCTCTGGTGTTCACATTTCTCCTCACCCCGGCATTAATCTGAAAATGCCGCTCACCATTTGTCTGAGCGTATGAACGGAAAACAGAGCGAATTAGATGCCTTTCGGGATAACCCCAATAAGGTTGTTACAGGGTTGTACCAAAACTGTCGCCCCAAGTTTATTGGCTGGGGGAAGGATGCCACGCGCACCAGCGTGCATGACCTGGCCGATATTTTTCAAAACGCTGTGATGATCATGATCCTCAATTTGGAATCAGGGCGGCTAACCGTACTGATTGGAACTCTATGTACCTATCTGTTCGGAATTGGAAAAAACCTCATACAGGCATTTCGACGCAAACAAAGCCGGGTGGGTCTTCCGGGAGATGAGGCTTTCCCGGTCTTCATAGAATCGGATACCGGAACAGAAGAAGCCATGATAGCAAAGGAGTCGGATGCTATGTTATGGGCCAGAGTGGATGCCCTGGGAGAGCCCGGGAGAAGTTTGTTGATACTAACCTATCGCGACGGACTCAACAGCCAGGAAATTGCAGAAGTTCTGGGCTATGCCAGCCCGGAAGTTGTGAGACAACTGAGGAAACGATGTCTGGATAAACTCAGGAATAAATAGCCCGATATGGAAAACAGAACAGAATACCTGCTTGACGCATATTTTGCCCATGCGCTTACAACGGATGAAGCCGATGAGTTAAAATCGCTGCTTCAGACCAACCATGAACTGGCAACAGAAATGCGATTCAGGCTACAGATAGCCAGGACAGTTCAGGATAAATCCCTGCAGGCTGGAATTAATAACCAGGATTGGGCTAAAGCCGCACTCCCCCCCACTGGCGGCGGGCCCGCCCTCCACAAAAATATTTGGTCCAGGTATCTGTATGCTGCAGCAGCAATGATGGCTATTTTAGTGGTCGCCTGGGCATACATCCCTGGCAAGGACAATTATGACATTATTGCTTCTAACACAGCCTTTTATCCTAACAAATTGACATTCAAAAGTCTGGGACAAGAAGCTTTAGCCGTTCCAGGGGAGGTGATTCAGGCATTTGCCCTGTATGACAAGCAGCAGTATCCACAAGCCGCAACAGCATTGGAGGCCGTGGTGGATACATATCCCGACAATATAGACTACCGTTTTTACTGGGGTGTTACATTGATCCAAACCGGCCAATATTCCAGGGCAGTGCAAGCATTGGAACCAATAGCACAAAGTGCCAACGATTACAGGACTGTGAGCTGGTATTACCTCGGACTGGCATATGCCGGTAATAAGGAAACTGACAAAGCCAAATCCTACCTAAGGCAGTATATAGATGCTCCGGATGGAGTTACCTATCGTAAACAGGTTATAAAAGTGCTGGAAGAGTTGTAACGGTGGACGGTGGACGGTGGCTGAAACACGATGGGCCGGCATTTTGCCGGCCCATCGTGTTTCAGCAGCGAAGCTGCAAAAACTTTGCGCCTTTGTGTCTTAGTGCCTTTGTGTACTTTTCATCAATGGAGAAACACCAGTTTCGTTACGATAGCATCTGGCTCATCAAAGGTTGCCTGGCTGGTAGCGTAGATCAGATATACACCAGAAGCTGCACGGCGGCCGAGGTAATCTTTACCGTCCCAAACTGCCTGACCGCCCAGGGCTTTCCCTTCATACACCAGGCGGCCCGCCGAATCGGTCACTTTGATGTTGGCATCTCTGGCCAGTCCGTAAATGGCAATTGGCCCGTCGTAGCCTGGCTGCACCGGATTGGGATAGGCATAAGCGCCGGGACGGTTCACCCTTCCACCTTGGGTGGCGCCTGTGCGCAAGGATATAAGCCCCTTTTCTGTACCGATCCAGGCTTCGCCGGTAGAAGGATTCACGGCAATATCCGTAATGGCATTATCGAACAAGGGACTGTTGGTATTGGTATAGCGGGCCACCTGGGTTAACGCGTCTGGCGATTGAACGAAAACACCATTGGTGGTGCCAAACCATTTCTGGTTAGCGCCATCTACCGCAATGGTCTTCACATCCTCTGTTTCCAACAGATATCCGTTGAACCCATCCACATTCACGATTCTACGGCGGCCTTTGCAATCCTCATCAAATACATTGGCGCCACATTCAAAACTCACTGCGCCCTGCTGTGTGCCTACCCAGACATCTCCATCCAGGTCTACGGTGATACAATTGATGAAATTGGTGGGTAACACACTGTTGGCGGTGGTGATCACCCGGTAGCGGTCGTCTGTTTCGCTCTCCAGATCGGCCCCGGAATCGTACACCAGAATACCGGAACTGAACGCGATGACAAACCACTTGTAGCCATTCTGATCTACTGCCACCTGAAGGAGATTGCCGGAGGGAGCGCCATCAAAGTTTAACAGGGTTCCGTCTGGCCTGAGCACGGCAATAGGTGAACTTGCCCCGTAATTGCTGATCCATAAATTTTCATCCTGATCAAATGCCATGCCGCCAATGGCCGTACGGTTTTGCCCGGAGTTGCCCGCATTTTGCAGGATGGAATTGTTCTTACTGTAACGCCTGACAAAATTGCCGCTGGCATCAAATTGCAGCATTCCACCCTGCCAGCCACCTACGAAAACGTTATTGTCTGATGAGCGCACCGCTACCTTCCACATATCTTTGAACGACTCTTCCGCGTCCACAATTTCCGGATTATTTCGCTCCGACCATGTTTTCCATACTTCGTCTTTAAACCGGTAAACACCATCGCGGTAGCCTACTACCCCCAGATTAGGCGCCGGGCCGGGCGTGGCCACGTAGGTAGTGCCATCAGAGGCAAACGCAATTTCCGAGCTTCGCTGGGCATAGGGCGTATCGTAAGCAAATTGATCACAAGTCCCGGTATTAAGGTCGTAATACCGGAATTTGTCCGACAAGTCAGCCAGCCAGAATTTTTTGGTACCGTCTTCTATGCCATAAACAGGCAGAATGGCATTACATCCATCCTGGATCTCAATTCTGACATCGTTTGTTTCAAAATACTCAATAATGCCCAGCCCGAAATTATTGGGATCACCCCATGCAGCCAACATACCTGCCCCCTCTGCGCTGAGGTATTTGATGGATCGTACCGGATGGCTGCCTACTTCCGTAACCGTTGTGCCATCGTATCGCAGCAATTTTTTTCCGGCTCCCATCCAGAGCTGTCCGTTCCACAAGGCCATTTCATTGTAGGAAATGCTGGAAGGGAAGCCGGTAGTTTCAGTCATTTCCTCCCAACGGCTAAAATCTGCCGGGTTGATGTCATTTTCCGGCAACCTGAAAAGACCGTCTTCCGTGCCTGCCCAAAGAAAACCATTATATTTGGCAAAAGACCGAACCGGGATGCCGGTAAAAACGGTGTACTCCGCTTCAGCATCCAGTAAATCGAATTTCAACACCCCAAACCCACAAGCGAAATAGGCATTAATCCCATCAAAAAACACATTATAAACCTGTTTATCGCCAACGATATTGGGGTTTTTCTGAATGATGGGCAGGTTGAGTACCGTCTCATCATTGGGATAAAAAAGGTCTATGTTGCTATTGGTGTACGTGATCAACAACACCTTGGCTGCCTGATTGTACTTCAGCAGGGAGATGCCGACATCACTAAGCCCCTCCACCTTGGTAATAAAGCGGGAGGACCGATAGGATTTCTCTAGTTCTACCAATGCCCACTCTGTGGCAAAAAATACCTTATCCTGGCTTTGCGTCACATAACGCGCCCGCTGCCAGGGCAGATGCTGCCGCCACTGTCCGATGGTTAGTGCCGGAAAAATGGTATCCGTTTGAGCCGGAAGTTGGATACCGACCAATAAAATCAGCAAAACAGAGAAGAAAATACGCATAGCAATCTGGCGATGGTTTTAATGCGGGAATGGCGTTTGAATAAGCCCTGAGGTTGCCTTACTTTCCGGATATATCTGACTGCCTGGGAAGTAGGCCAGTGAGGTTGATTGGATTTCCGGCTCAAATAATTCAATGGTCCGGCTAGTTGGTCAGCGGTACATTTTACCGGATTCCAGATACTCCCAGACCGCATCCGGCACCAGATACCTGACCGATTTTCCGGCTTTCAAACAATCCCGGACATAGGTGGCTGAAATATCCAGCGGTGGTGGTTCAAATATCCGCACCCTGGGATGTTCTGCCAGAGGCCCGAGCTCGATATTGGGTCGCCGGTACACATAGATATCGTATCCGGCCAGAATTTGTTCATAATTTTTCCAAAGGTGCAGCGAAGCCAGGCTGTCGCCCCCCATGATCAGCACAAACTGATGCTCCGGATGTTTTTCCTTCAAAAAAAGAAGCGTATCAATGGTGTAAGAAGGTTTGGGAAGCTGAAATTCTACATCGGAGGCCTTGAGCCGAGGATTATCGCCAATGCCCAGCCTGACCAGATGCAGGCGGTCGTGATCCCGGGCAAGTGTTTTTTTGGGTTTGAGCGGATTGTGCGGACTCACCACCAGCCAAACGCGATCCAGATCGGTTTGGGTGGCCATGTAATTGGCGATGATGAGGTGCCCAACATGGACTGGGTTAAAAGAGCCAAAAAAGAGGCCTATCTTCATAAAATTGATTTAGAAAGGCAAAATTAACAGAAGATTAGCGCATTGTTTTCAAAACATTTTATTTAAAATATCCGGCTCCCGGCCAACTTTGCTACCTTTGCAGGTAACCATTTACTTTTAACCGGTTTGCATTTTTTGCGCAAGCAATCAGCCGCCATGTCCTATCTCGACGAGCTCAACCCCGTTCAACGCGCAGCGGTAACCAATATAGAAGGCCCGGTACTGGTTATTGCCGGGCCCGGATCGGGCAAAACCCGCGTTTTAACCTACCGGATTGCCCATCTGCTGGAACACCACGTTCCTCCACGCGAAATCCTGGCGCTCACTTTTACCAACAAAAGTGCGCGGGAAATGAAAGAACGCATAGAAAAAGTGGTGGGCGAATCCGCCCAGCAGGTCTGGGCAGGTACTTTCCACTCCATTTTTGCCCGTATTCTCCGTTACGAAGCAGAAAAAATCGGCTACCCCTCCTCTTTTACCATCTACGATACCGACGATACCATCAGCGTACTGAAGGCCATCATCAAGGAAATGAACCTCGATACAACGGTGTACAATCCGTCGGCTGTGCGCTCCAGGATCTCCCTGTGCAAAAGCAACCTGATCACCCCGCCATTGTACCGGCAAAATACCGAGATGATGCAGCAGGACCGGGCAGCCCGCAAGCCATACATCGTGGATATTTATG
This sequence comes from Saprospiraceae bacterium, assembly GCA_020850025.1. Classification (GTDB taxonomy): domain Bacteria; phylum Bacteroidota; class Bacteroidia; order Chitinophagales; family Saprospiraceae; genus M3007. The sequence continues at coordinate 5,465 of JADZFI010000147.1, read as the reverse complement.
AAAAATACGTGGCCCGTTGCCAGCGCTCCGGCGCTATGGATTTCGACGATCTGTTGTACCAGCTCTACCGGTTGTTTCAACAGAATCCGGACAATGTAGTGGACAAATACCGCCGCCGTTTCCGGTTTGTACACGTGGATGAGTTTCAGGATACCAACTTCTTGCAATACGCCATCCTCCGGCAACTGGTGAAATACGAAGGCAGCCCTGAAAATGTATTCATTGTGGGCGACGATGCCCAGAGTATCTACGCATTCCGGGGTGCTACGATTGATAATATCCTGGATTTCGAAAAGGATTACCCTTCTTTGAAAACCTTTAAGCTGGAGCAGAATTACCGCAGCACCCACCATATCGTGGAGGCCGCGAACGAGGTAATTTCCTACAACAGAAGGCAATTGCCCAAAACCATCTGGACCAGCCGGGAAGAACGTCAGAAAATCAAGCTGCTCAAGTGCGTTACCGACGATGAGGAGGCACGCCGTGTAGCCGATCTGATCCTGGAGCAAAAGCACCGGTATCACTTGCCCAATTCGGAAATAGCCGTGCTGTATCGCACCAATGCGCAAAGCCGCAAATTCGAGGAGCATCTGCGCAAGATCAATCTCCACTACCGGGTATTTGGCGGCATGTCGTTTTACCAGCGCAAGGAGGTGAAAGACCTGGTGGCTTATCTGCGGCTGGCCGTAAACCCCAGGGATGAAGAAGCCCTGCGGCGGGTGATCAACTACCCTACCCGCGGCATAAGCGATGCCACGGTAGACAAGATCAGCTCGCTGGCCGGCGCCCATAATATCACCATGTGGGAGGCCATGATGCACCCAGCCCTGGAAGTGACCGACCGAGCCAAAAAATCGTTGTTCAGTTTCAGAACACTGGTGGAAGACTGGCAAAAACGGGCCGCTTCCGAATCAGCCTACAAACTGGCTGCCGAGATCCTGCGCAAATCCGGCCTGCATGAGTTGCTGAAAAACGACACCAGTCCGGAAGGCATTGGCCGTATGGAAAACGTAAACGCCGTGCTGGATGCCATATCAGAGTTTGCCGACACCCAATCCCAAAATGCCGCGATAAACACCGATCCGGCCCTTTCCGGCAGCTTCGAATCCTCACTGGCAGCCTATCTGCAAACCATCACCCTGCTCACCGATGCCGACGAAAAGGCAGAGGGAACGGATTACATCACTCTGATGAGTGTGCACTCAGCCAAGGGTCTGGAGTTCAAGAGTGTGTTTGTAACCGGCCTGGAAGAACAACTGTTTCCTTCGTTTATGTCGTTGGAAGACCCCAAAGGACTGGACGAAGAGCGCCGATTGTTTTATGTGGCTATTACCCGCGCCAAGGAACATCTTACCATCAGTTTTGCCCAGAACCGGTATCGTTTCGGGCAAATTCGCGCCAATGAGCCCTCGAGGTTTCTGGAGGAAATAGACATGAAACACTTCGACATGGTGGGAGGTATCGGCGCCTCCAGAGGTTTATTTCCCGGAGCAGAGCGCGAGCAAACCCCTGCCCGCGCAGGCGCCAGTCTGAGCGGCAATTTTGCCAACCCCCGGTTGCGCACCATGCAACAAGCCGCCAGCGCCAAGCCCGGACCGGCCATAGAAGCCTCCCCAGTGGAAGCCCTGGTGGAAGGCGCAAACGTGCGGCATCAAAAATTCGGAGAAGGGCAGATCATAAACGTGGAAGGCCCCAAAGACAATCGGGTGGCCACCATCCGCTTCAAAAACGACGATATGCCTGAACGCCGGATCGTGCTGAAATTCGCCCGACTACAAGTTATTTGACGATGGACGATGGACGGTGGAACGATGGACGGTGGAACGATGTATCCCGGAACTCCGTTCCGGGAAGCTATCTTTAATGTTGAAAACCGGAACCCCATGCCCAACGCTTGTAGTGCATAGCACCCAAACATTGGCAGACTTTGCGCCGCGACGAAATCCTACAGCCTCATCCCGGCAAAATCATTGAGCCGTCATGCGATCCCGGAACGGAGTTCCGGGGCACATCGTCCCATCGTTCATCGTGCCATCGTTATATATTCAACCCTCCGCAGACGGAAATCACCTGGCCGGTGATGTAGGCGCCCATGTCGGAGGCCAGGAAAACGCAGGTATTGGCCACATCGTCGCCGGAACCCAGACGTTTGAGCGGGATGGCAGAGAGGTAACCCTCTTTTGTTTTTTCGTCCAGAGCGTCGGTCATTTCTGTGGCGATAAAACCCGGCGCCACGGCATTGCAGCGGATACCGCGAGAACCATATTCTTTGGCAATTGACTTGGAGAAGCCGATGATGCCGGCTTTTGATGCGGCGTAGTTGGCCTGTCCCTGCTGACCGAATACCCCTACCACAGAGCTCATATTGATGATGCTGCCGCCGGAGCGGATCATGGATTTGAGGGCGTGTTTGGTGAGGTTGAAGACAGACTTCAGGTTGGTTTGGATCACCTCATCCCATTGTTGCTCGGTCATGCGGAGCATCAGGGTGTCGCGGGTGATGCCTGCGTTATTGATCACAATATCCAGTTTGCCGAAATCGGCTACCACCTGAGCAATCAGCGCCTCTGCCTGGGCAAAATCGCCGGCATCGCTTTGGTAGGCTTTAGCCTGGCCGCCAAGCTCGGCAGCCAGTTTTTCAGCTCTGGCCTGGGAGGAGGCAGACACGTAGGTGAATGCCACTTTAGCGCCTTGTTCCACAAATTTGCGTACCAGAGCTTCTCCGATTCCGCGGGCGCCTCCGGTAATGAGGGCTACTTTTCCGTCGAGTAATGTCATATTGGAATAGAAATGTTGGTTTTAGGAGTTGCAAAACAGACTGTTGGACTATTGGACGATGGACGTTGGACATGATCCGAAAGGACTTGATTTTCAGCTATTCACAAAGCAAGTCCAATGTCCAACATCCAATAGTCCAATGTCCTGAATGCAAAGTTGAAAAAAAGTGGCGGATTAACACTCTACCACGTTCACTGAAATATTCACGGCCAACCCGCCGTCTGCGGTTTCCTTGTATTTGGTATTCATATCATTGGCGGTGTCTTTCATGGTTTTAATGACCGCATCCAGACTCACCTTGGCCTTGGTGGGATCGCCTTCCAGCGCAATCTGGGTGGCCGTAATGGCCTTGATGGCGCCCATGGTATTGCGTTCAATGCAGGGTATTTGCACCAGACCGCCGATGGGATCACAGGTCATGCCCAGGTGGTGTTCCATGGCAATTTCTGCGGCCATCATTACCTGACCGTAATTACCGCCCAGACATTCCGTAAGAGCGCCCGCCGCCATGGCCGACGACACGCCGATTTCCGCCTGACAGCCGCCCATGGCCGCCGAAATGGTGGCTCCTTTTTTGAATAAACTTCCCAGCTCGCCGGCGGTGAGCATGAACTTGATGATGTCTTCCTCCAGAAACGAGTCGCTGAAGCACACATGGTACATCAACACTGCCGGTATTACGCCGGCTGCTCCATTCGTAGGGGCCGTTACGACCCTGCCGAATGCAGCGTTTTCCTCGTTCACCGCCAGGGCAAAACAACTCACCCATTTCAAAATATCCTGAAAAGAATGCTGGCCCCGACTGATCTGATGCACCCAGTCTTCCGGGTTATGATAGGGTTTGCCATGCAATAACTTTCTGCTCAACGGCGCTGCCCTTCGTACTACGTCCAAACCACCCGGCAGGATCCCGTCGGTATGACAGCCTTTGTAAATACAGTCGCGCATCACCGTCCAGATATTCATCAGTTCGTTGCGAATCTGATCCGGAGTGCGCCAGCTGAGTTCGTTTTGCCACACAATTTCCGAAACATTCCGGTCTTCCCGTTCGCAATAGTTTTTAAGCTGTTCAGCCTGATCTATCGGGAATGGAAGCTGTTTGGAAGAAACGGCATCCTGCTCGCCTTCCTTGACCACAAAGCCGCCACCTACGGAATAATAGGTATGCGACACCCCCTCGCCATTATGGTAAAAAGCCCTGAAAATGAGGCCGTTGGCGTGATAAGGCAAGGATTGATCGTACAGAAATACCACATCAAGCTCCGGATCAAAGGGGATCTGATGTCGCCCGGCCAGCCGGATGCTTTTGGTGGCGTGAATATGATTGAAATTATTTTGAACATCCTCTACGGGAATGGTTACCGGATCGTCGCCGTTAAGGCCCAGCAGAACAGCCAGGTCGGTGCCGTGTCCTTTGCCTGTTTTAGCCAGAGAGCCATATAGCTCCACCTGAACCTGCCGGACCTCTTCCGGTCGGATTTCGTTCAAAAAACGCTGCGCAGCCCTCCAGGGGCCCATCGTATGCGAACTGCTCGGCCCAATACCGATCTTAAAAATATCAAAAACAGAGATTCTTTCCATGGTAGACAGTTGACGGCTTACGGTTGACGGTGGACGGCCAACGGTGGACGGTTAAAATTCGCGGCAAAAGTAGGCAAAGGCGGAACCTGCTGAAGGTTGTTTTGTTCCTTTGCGGCGGAAAAATTTGTCATTCCTACCAGACTACCGGACATGCTACCTAACACAAGGGCATACGCTGCACTTCACATACCGGATTACCGGCGGTTTCTGGCTATGCGCCTGATGACTACCTTAACCATACAGATCATGTCGGTATCTGTGGGTTATTATGTCTACGAGCTAACGAACGACCCTCTAATGCTGGGATTTATAGGGCTGACGGAAGCTATTCCTGCCATCGGCATCAGTTTGTGGGCGGGGCATTTGGCTGATAAAAGGAACCGGAGGAACATGCTGATTTTTTGCATTTCTGTCTTGCTGGTATGTTCGCTGGCCTTGTTAACCGTAGCGCTTAACGAGCAAAACCTGCCTCGGGCCACGCTTTTATTCGGCATTTACACCATCATTTTTTTTACCGGCATGGCAAGGGGCATTTTCAGTCCTACCAATTTTGCTTTCCTGCCTCAAATTGTTGACCGGGATAAATTGCAGAATGCCATCAGCTGGAACAGCAGCACCTGGGAGGTAGCCAGTATCACTGGCCTGGGGCTGGGTGGATTAATTTATGGATTTGGCGGGGTTTCCGCCGCTTTCGGAACCATGAGTGTGCTTTGCGCCTTTGCCCTGCTCTTTGTCCTGCAAATTGCCCCCAGACCCGTTCCTCCTTTCGACACCTCGGAAACAGCCATTCAGCGCATCAAGGCGGGTTTGAACTTTGTTTTCAGCAAGCAGGTCATCATTGGGGCGATTGCCATGGATTTGTTTGCGGTATTTTTCGGGGGCGCCGTGGCTCTGATGCCGGTTTTTGCCAAAGACATCCTGCACGTAGGGCCGGAGGGCGCCGGCATATTGCGCGCTTCTATGGCAGTGGGCGCTATTACCATGGCCGTTTTTATTGCGCACCGCCCTTTGGGCAAAAGTGCCGGCAAAATCATGTTGTTGTGCGTGGCCGGGTTTGGCCTTTGCAACATCCTGTTCGGCCTGAGCACCAATTTTTACCTTTCCTG
>JADZFI010000146.1 GCA_020850025.1 Saprospiraceae bacterium | reverse complement strand
TTTTTAGTGTGCCTTTCGTAGCAATGGGCTATGAAATGAGTGATGACTTTCACGAAAGAACGTCTATCATGGCTACTGCACAATTAATTGGACAATTGGCATGGGTATTTGCGCCCTGGTTATGGGTAATCATGTATGATGAAACACTTTTCCCTTCAGCTGAAGAAGCCACCAGAACATTAGCGGTATATGGAGCCATTATTTGTACCATTTTGGCCATGGTTCCTGGTATTTTTATCAAAAGCACCTCAACATTGAATGAAAATTATGAGCCTTTAACGCTTAAAAATGCAAGTAGAAGCTTTGATTTGATCATTCAGGGTTTTAAAGAAGCTTTAAAAATAGTGCCATTTAAAAAACTGTGTATTGCTACGTTTTTCATTTTTAATGCATTCAATACTACAGCGGGATTTTCTTTTTTTATTATTAAATATTATTTGTTTGACGGCTCCGGCCAGGGCGTTTGGCCTACCTTGTACGGGAGCGTAGGCGCCATATTCACAACGCTGTTAATCATTCCTATAGTGGCGAAAATGTCCAAAGTAATGGGCAAAAGGAAGGCGTTTATATGGTCTCAATCGCTGTCTATCATCGGATATGTTTCGCTGCTTTTCTTATTTGTTCCAGGGAAACCTTATTTGTTTTTATTTGCCTTACCCTTCATCTCATTTGGAATAGGTAGCTTGTTTACCTTGATGATGTCAATGACCTCTGATGTCATTGATATTGATGAGTTAAATACAGGCAAGCGAAGAGAAGGTATTTTTGGGGCTATTTATTGGTGGATGGTAAAATTTGGGTTGGCCATTGCAGGATTTTTGAGTGGATTGATTCTGACCATTATAGACTTCAAGGCCGGCGCGCCGACGCAGACCTACGAAACCATGTTTAATCTAAGGCTATTCTTTTCTGCGGTGCCGCTTATCGGTACACTGATTGCTATTTGGGTTATGCTGGATTACGACGTAACCGAAGAGCGCACACAGGAGATCCGCGCAGCAATCAACCAGAAAAAGGCAGCCTTAACCGGCTCATCGGGTTATGTGCAAGGGAAGTTGCTTTCCCTCCGAAAAGGAATGGACCCACAAACAACCATTGGATTGGATTTCAGCGGCAAAAATATAGCCGACGTCAAGGCAATGTTCGCACAAACCCTCCAGGGGGGTGTTCATGGATTGTGTTTCAGTCCATACGAAGAAGGCCAGACCACCGGAGATACTTTGTCGGAATCCCAGATTCGCCGGCGGATGGACCTCATAGCGCCGCATACGCAATGGGTGCGCTCCTTCTCCTGCACCCAGGGCAACGAGCTAACCCCAAAAATTGCCCGCGAAAAGGGCCTGAAAACCATGGTGGGCGCCTGGATCAGTCAGGATAAAGAAAGAAACGAAAGAGAAATTCAGGCGCTCGTGGACCTGGCCAATGCCGGGTTGGTGGACATTGCTGCCGTGGGCAATGAAGTGCTGCAGCGCAGCGAACTTTCCGAGCAGGAAATCATCCAGTACCTTCAGCGGGTACGCGCCCTGCTGCCCAAGAACATTCCGTTGGGGTACGCAGATGCCTATTACCATTTCCTCGATAAACCTGCCCTGGTGGGCGCCTGCGATATGGTATTGATTAACTGCTACCCCTTCTGGGAGGGCGCCGGCAACGATCAAGCCTTGCATTTTATGCAGCAGATGCATGAACTGACCACTCAGGTCGCCAAAGGCAAAAAAGTGATCATCACCGAAACCGGCTGGCCGAGCAAGGGCCAAAGCGTGCAGGATGCCGTGCCATCTGCAGAGAATGCGATGAAGTATTTTATCCAGGCACAACACTGGACCAAAGCCCAAGGCATTGAATTGTTCTATTTCTCCTCCTTTGATGAATCCTGGAAATTGCACCACGAAGGAGAAGTAGGCACCCAATGGGGCTTGTGGGACGCTCAGGAGAAACTAAAATTCGGTTGAATGGCTAATCAAAACCAACAGCTATAGTCGAACCAAGATGATTTTCAATCACTTTGAAATCAAGCATTTGCATCACTCAAATCATAAAAATCACCCTAATCACAGTATAATGTCGCACAAACTTGGAAAATACCTGGCGCTCTCCGGAACCGATTTCTCCGGAAAAACGCCCGAGCAGATGCAACAACTCTTTCGCCAGAGCCTCGAAAAGGGGATGCATGGCCTTTGCTACAGTGCGTATGAAGAAGGGCAAAAGCCGGGAGATATACTGACGATAGACCAAATCCGCCGGCGCATGGAGATCATTGCTCCGTACACCAAATGGATACGCTCCTTTTCCTGCATAGAAGGAAACGAGCTGGTGCCCAGGGTAGCCCGGGAATTCGGACTCAAAACATTGGTAGGCGCCTGGCTGGGAACGGATAAAGCCCTGAACGAGCAGGAAATAAACGGCCTGATATAGTGTCACTAATCACCAAAAGTGTACCACCTGTTTGCACTAAAAGTGTACCACATGGTAAATCAAAATTAGTCAATGTTGTTGAGTTGTGTTAAGAAATCTTTGATTCTGTAGCTTTCACCGGAGAACTTGAGGATGTGTGCGTGATGTACGATTCTGTCAATAATGGCGGAGGCCATGACTTTGTCACCGAGGATAGCTCCCCAATCTTCGAAGTTTCGGTTGGAGGTGAAGATGGTTGATTTGTTTTCGTATCGATGCCTGATGATTTCGAAGAAGTCGTCGAGTGCTTGTGGGTTCA
>JADZFI010000145.1 GCA_020850025.1 Saprospiraceae bacterium | reverse complement strand
TTTTCCGTCCGGCGTCACACATACTTCCAGTGCAATATCGCAGTTTTTAGCGCCCTTGGTTTGAAGATACTCTAGTGGTTCAGGTTTCTGCTTGGGGCCTTTCACGCGGAAGGGTTTGAGCGCTTCCAGCGGAACGATCCAGGGAGAGATACTGGAGCCAAAGTTCTTTCCCAGGAACGGCCCCAGTGGTACGTACTCCCAGCGCTGAATGTCGCGTGCGCTCCAATCGTTGAACAATACCAGACCAAAAATATATTCTTCCGCTTTTTCCACCGGAATTGGTTCGCCGAGCTTGCTCTCTTTCCCAATAACAAAAGCCATTTCCAGTTCGAAATCAAGTTGCCGGGAAGCTGCAAACACCGGAGTATCCGGAGCGCCACCAGGTGGCAGGATTTGGCCTTTGGGCCGGCGAATGGGGGTTCCGCTAACCACTATGGAAGAAGCGCGCCCGTGGTAACCTACCGGTATCCAGCGCCAGTTTGGCAACAGGGGATTGTCGGGACGGAACATTTTGCCCACGTTGGTGGCATGTTCGATGCTGGAATAAAAATCGGTATAGTTAGGCACCTGAATTGGCATCAACATTGTGGCACTCAGGCGATCCGCAAGTATTTTTTCGGCATTTTCCGGCCTTTGAGGCAAGGTCAGCCAATCATAAACTTTCTTTCTGATCCTGTTGGTGACAGGCTTGCCCAGCGCAATATAATCGTTTAGTACCGGTTGGGTAAAAATCTTGGAGAAAAACCTTCGTTTCCCGAACAATCCCAGTTCGGAAGCGGCAGCAAGATCTACGATATAATTTCCAATGGCCATGCCGGCTCTTGGACGATTATCTGCGGTATGGAAGACGCCAATTGGCAGATTTAGCATAGAGAAATCGGATTCAGCTGGTATGGACAACCAGGATTTTTTGTTTTGCATATATCAGGTAATAACAGTCAGGAATCAATGAAATCTGGATCATTCAGGGTAGCTGCAAAGTTCCATATTTTGCCGTGGAAAGTGTTGGTTTTCATTGCCACTTTTGTGTCTAAATTTGCCTTTGGTTCTTCAAGAAAAGCAAAAAACACCATTGATGAAGATTGACTTGCTGGAAACGATTAAAACGCCGTTTTTAGGGCCGGATGGCGCCATGGTACGGAAGCGAACCTTTCGTAGCGTGATGCTGTATGCCATTTGTTATCCATTTAGCACAGGAATCGTTATTTACGCAGGGCTTATGACCTTCTCCATGGTTTTGACCAACATAACCGGTTTCCTACCGGAAATTGCCAAGGACTTATATGAGGGTAGATTGAACACTGCCGGCTCCATTTTTTTGTGGTTGTTTGCCTTTTTTCTCGGAGGCTTCTTTGCAGGCTGGTGCTCGGAGCGCGAAAAATTATTGAAATGGCGCTACCTGCATTTGTTGCCGCTCTTCACCGTTGTATTGTTCTATCTGGCTGTGGGTTTTTCGGGCAAAAAATCGGAGGCCCTGGATCCGGTCGTTTTCCCGGCAATGGTATTATTCACCATAGGAGTAATGAATGCTATGGTAAGTCTGACCACCTCCTCGCTCATCAAAGCGAGTCAAATGACCGGTATGGTGGTGGAATTGGGGGTTGATGTGGCAGAGTTATTTCATTCTGAAGGAGAAAAGCGCCGACTCATACGCAGAGAAGCGTGGTTGAGAATAGTAGTTATGTGTAGTTTTATTGGAGGAGCCATGATGAGTGTGGCGCTCTTCCCGCAAATTGGTACCAAGGTTTTTCTATTGCCTGCCGGAATAGTTGCGGGCGTTATGGCCTACGACATCTGGAAATTTTAACCCAATTATAAGAATATGAGAAATCCTTATGATAACGACTGGAGAAGTATCACCGCAGCCATCTATAAAAAGCCCCGTGACTCCAAGGTATTTGGATCCGTTGAACTGGATGTGACAGACCTTGAGCAGTACGTTACGGAAAAACGCAATCAGAAACTCAAGATCACTCTTACTCATGTGATGCTTCTGATTTTGGCCAGAGGTGTCCACAAGGATGTGCCGGAACTCAATTGCTATGTGAGAAGAGGCCGCATAATCCCAAGATCATCTGTAGACGTTTCCTTAACTGTTTTGGGAACAGACGGCAATTTGTCTTCCATTAAGGTACACCATGCAGAGCGACTTACGCTGGCGGGACTTTTGGAAAGTATGCAACATGAGGTAGCTTTGGCCAGGAAAGGACAAGGAGACCATATTCGGCAGGCCAGAGGACTTTTACCAAGGATTCCATGGCCCTTCCGGGAAAAGATGGCTGATTTTGTACGCTGGATAACCATTGATCTCGGCCTACCATTGCCATTCCTTGGCGTTGACCCTAACAGTTTTGGCAGTTTCGTCTTGTCGAACCTGGGGAGCATCGGACTGGATATCGGTTATCCGGCACTTGCGCCATTTTCCAACGTCTCCATGGTGGTTACCCAGGGAACAGTAACCAGTAAACCGGTTGTGTACAAGGGAGAAATTACCATCAGAAGGATGCTAACGATGAGCGCTGCCGTTGATCACCGGGTGGTGGATGCCATGCATATCGGCAAGCTTTTTTTATCCCTTCGCCGACAACTCAAACATCCTGAACAACTGGAACATCCTCTGGAGGATTAGTATTCAGGTCAATAAATCCACCACTACCAGGGTACCAAACAGCAGACTGGCGATGCCATTGGTGGTAAAAAATGCCAGATTTACCCTGCTTAGATCGTTGGGCTTCACCAATCGATGCTGATATACCAATAACAGCAGGAACACACCGGTACCCACCCACAAAAGCCATCCGGTTTGAGGGGCTG
>JADZFI010000144.1 GCA_020850025.1 Saprospiraceae bacterium | reverse complement strand
GAAATATGCCTTAAAATGCAAAATATCCAGTAGTGTGGTGTCACACTACTGGATATTTTTTAGGGTCTTTTTAGTGGGTTGTGTAAAAAGAAGTTGATGGAAAAATGCCATTCTGACGCAAAATTGCGTTTAATTCAGGGCAACCTACGAAACTTCAAAAGCTTTGTAAACACGTCCGCAAACCCCACGCAACCTGAGCCCGAAGCCCACATTAACCACATTCCCCACATTAAATTCACCCTTCATTCTCCACATTCTCCAATCTGCGACGGGTTTCTTCCAGCAGTTTGCGCTGGTTTTCCTGCTCAATCAGGTTGGTTTCCTGAGATTGTTCGTTGTTGATGATGTCTTGCTTAGCTTTTTGAATTCTGGACTCCCAGTTTTCAATGTTCCGGCGCAGTTCATCGTTGTCTCTTGAAAGCTTTTTTTGGCGATTTTCCAGCTCTTTCAACTGATTTTCCTGGGCCTTCAGCTCCTTTTCTATGGCTGCTCTGCGTATGTCGTAATAACATCGGCGGAGATTGCGCACCATTTCATCCGTGCGTACCCTGGCGTCGCGGCGATTGAGGAAGTAGGCTCCTGCATCTACCCACACGTTTAGCGCCGTGTTCTCTCCGTTTTTTTCAATCGTGGAATAAATGGCAAAAGGCTCATCGCCCATGAATGCTGCGCTGAGCTTGGTGGCCGCCCATTCCCCCTTGCTTTTTTTCAATTTGGCGTTAAAATTTTGCTTCGCAAAATCCTTCCATACCGACTCGATCACCGCAGCATCCGTGTTGACAAACTCCAAACGGAATCCGGGGCGATTGCCGAACGACATCACGCGGTCAACCTCACGAACCACATCGTATTGGGCACTGAGCGGAATGACCAAGGAAAGGCAAAACATCAGCGGAAATAGGGATTTTCTGTTCATAATTTTTGGATGGTTATGGTAAAATAATCAGATGACGAATGAAACTGACCCGCCAGCCACAAACAAAGGTAAAACGCCCGTCCCCCCTAAAGTCACAACCATAAAAGAAAAATAACAGGCCCGGCAACCCAAGGAGCGCCTAAATGAAGTTTCTTTGCACATTACTGGACAATGGACGGTTGGATATTGGACGTTGGACTTGTTTTGTGAGAAGCTGTAGATCTCTACATTCTTCCTGGCGTCCAGGATCTAAATGTTCAGTAGTCCCACATTAACCACATTCCCCACATTAACTACATTAACTACATTCACCACATTCCTCACATTAACCACATTAAACAAACACATTCACCACATTCTAAAAGATGGCAAGAATTTTAATCGTTGATGATGAAGTGCCCATTCGCCGCACCCTGCGCGATATTCTGGAATTTGAAGGCTATGATGTTGACGAAGCATCCGACGGGCTTGAGTGCATCGCTAAAGTACAAAAAGAAAAGTACGATGTGGTCATTACCGATATCAAAATGCCAAAAATGGATGGCATAGAAGCGCTGGAACGTCTGCAAATTCTTTCTCCGGAAACACCGGTGATCATGGTGAGCGGACACGGCACCATTGATACCGCCGTGGAAGCTGTGAAAAAAGGCGCGTTCGACTTCATTTCCAAGCCGCCGGATCTCAACCGAATGCTGATCACGGTGCGAAATGCCCTTGACCGCAGTGAATTGGTAAATACAACCCAGGTACTGCGCAAACAGGTAAAAAGCAGCAAAGGCGTTACCATGATAGGCGACAGCGGCCCCATCCTGGCCATCAAAAAAATGCTGGAAAAGGTGGCGCCTACCGACAGTCGTGTGCTCATTACCGGCCAAAATGGTACCGGTAAAGAACTGGTGGCACGCTGGATCCACGAAAAAAGCAACCGCGTTGACGGTCCCATGGTGGAGGTTAACTGCGCCGCCATTCCGTCGGAATTGATTGAAAGTGAACTGTTTGGGCATAAAAAAGGCTCCTTCACCGGCGCCATTGCCGATCGTCCGGGCAAATTCGAATCGGCTAACGGCGGCACCCTGTTCCTGGATGAGATCGGGGATATGAGCCTCGACGCACAAGCCAAGGTGCTGCGCGCCCTGCAGGAAAGCAAAATCACCCGCGTGGGCGATTCCAAAGAGATCAAAGTGGATGTGCGGGTGCTGGCAGCTACCAACAAAGACCTGCGCGCTGAAATTGCCGCAGGACGGTTCCGGGAAGACCTTTATCACCGCCTGGCCGTCATTGTAGTGCAGGTGCCCTCGCTCAACGAACGCCGGGAAGACATCCCCCTCCTCGTGGAACACTTCAACCGCCGCATTGCCGACGATTACGGACACCCGGCCAAATCATTCAGCCCGGACGCCATGCAGGCCCTGCAGGATTATAACTGGACCGGCAATATCCGGGAACTGGCCAACGTGATCGAACGCCTGTATATCCTCTGCGATCAGGTGGTCACTGAGGAAGATGTGCGCCAGTATGTGTATCCGAATAAATAAAACGGGGTGTTTCTGACAGCACACATCATTTCATACCCTACATGCAACGCTTGTATAAGTGGCTGGTCTTTGGATCAGTTCTTCACTAAAAAACAAGCTTTGTATGACTCGTCTTTCCTTCTTTCTGCTGGCGCTCACATTCAGCGCAAACCTTCTTGCTCAAACTAATTTTTACACCTACTCTAACCAACACACCTTCGCGCCTTCCGATCCCTGCCGGGTATTCATTGGCGTAGGCACCAGTCGCACAGAAGGCGGCTTGAAGGTGGATTATACCGTGGATAACACCCCGGCTACTGCCAGTGGCATAAAGGCCGGCGATGTAATTATGGCTATTGACGGCATTCAGGTGCGCTCCCAGGGCGAACTGGAACGCGAACGCGACAAGCACCAACAAGGCGAAGCCTTCACGCTGACCATCCTGCGCAACGGGCAGCAACAAACCATCAACGCCCGTTTTAAGGAATGTACGGAGGAAGAGCGCGAAGCCGCCATGGAGCGCATGGAAAAACGCATGGCCGAAAAAACGGTCTTGATGGAAGACCTTCAAAAACGTATGGAGGAGTCTTTCAAAAATATGAGTTGGACGGAACGGCCTATCCTGGGCGTTTATGAAAACACAGAAGCCAATACCGGAAACGGACTCGTTATTGAAAGTCTGGTGCCTGGCAAGGGCGCCGAAAAGGCAGGCTTGCAGTCTGGCGATGTTATTGTAAAAGTAGAGGGCAAACCGGTAAGCGGCAGCAATGCTCTGAGAGATGCCTTGAACAACCACAAAGCCGGGGAAGAGGTTAAAGTTACCCTGATTCGCGACGGCAATACCCTGACCAAAACAGTGCCCCTGAGCAGCCAGAACAGCTTCAGCTTCAAAGAGGAAAGAGACCCCTGCAAGGTGTTCATCGGAGTGTACACCAGCGCCCATTCCACCGATGGCCGCGGACTGCTCGTGAATGGTGTTATTGCCAACACCCCGGCCAAAGAAAGCAACGTACAGCCGGGCGACCTTATCCTGGCCTTTAACGGCAAAGCAGTCAACTCCTACCAGGAGCTCACCTCGGAGCGCGACCGCCAAAAGCCCGGCGATGCCTTTACCCTTGCCATCCTTCGAAACGGCGCCAAAATGGACATCAAGGCCCGTTTTAAATCCTGCGATTCGCAGGCAGCTCAGGAAGAAACCGTAGAGGTACTGGAACAAAGCGCCGACCGCAAAGAGCCTCAAATCATGGAGCCTGGCCAAATTGCACTCGAAGCCTTCCCCAACCCTACTTACGGAACCGTAAATATCCGCTTCGAAGCGGAGGCAGCCCCAACCACTGTCCGCATTTACGACCTCGAAGGGAAAATGGTGTACACCAAAGAGCTTCCACAATTCAGCGGCTCCTTCGCCGAACAGGTCAATCTTTTTGGCAATAAAGCCGGCAACTACGTTGTGAGCGTACAACAGGGCGATGTGGTGCGCACGCGCCAGATTACGTTGCTGCCCAGGGCCTGAGTTGTTTGCCGCGGAGGGTGTTTTTTATTTGCCGCGGAGCCGCGGAGGCGCAGAGTTGCCGCGGCTCCGCGGTAAAAACACTTTCCCCCCATTAAACACAAGTCGCCACCGCCTCCATGAAGGCCCCGGATTTGATATTGGTTTCGCGGAGCTCGTTTTCAGGAACGGATTCATAGAGCAGAGTGGCCCCGGCGGAAAACGACAGCAACCCGTCGCGCACATGGGCCGTGCGAATGGTAATGGCAGTATTGACTTCTCCATTCAGCAGTAGCCACCCGATGCTGCCTCCGTAATAGCCACGTGTGTGCTGCTCAATTTCCTCAATATACCGCATGGCAGCAATTTTGGGCGCTCCGGTCAGCGTGCCGGCATTCAAACTGGCAATCAGCGCATCAAACCCCGAATAGCGTTCCTGCAGGGCGCCGCTGAGTTGGGCCACCGTGTGCGTTACGTGGGAGTATTTTTCCACAATACGGTAATGTTCAATCTCTATGCCGGGCTGACAAATCCGGGCCAGGTCGTTGCGCCCCAGGTCAATGAGCATATCCAGCTCCGAATTTTCCTTGGGATCGTTCAACAGCTGCATCATCAGCCGGTGATCTTCAATAGGATCGCTGGAACGCCTGATGGAGCCTGAAATGGGGCGCAGGATAGCCCGTCCGTTTTCGTACCGGAGCATGAGTTCCGGACTTGCGCCCAGTAGCATTTCATTCCCAAAATCGAAATAGAACAGATAGGGCGATGGGTTGATGGCTCTGTACCGCTCATACAAGGGCAGCAGATCGCCGCTTACCGGGGCTGTGAGCTTGCGGCTGAGCACAATTTCCAGCAACTCGCCTTCGTGGCACAACTGAATGCCCAGTTTCACCTGCCGGCAAAACGTTTCATCATCCGGAGTGGCTACAAATTTACCAATACGCAAAGCCTCTCCTTCCGAAACAGCCTCCTTATGAGGTGCGTCTTGCTGAAGAACCTTTAAATATGCCTGTAAGTCATGTTCGGCAGCATCTTTTGTTTCCCGGGTAACGTAGAGCGTTAAATCCTGGGTTAAATGATTGAATAACAAAATGTTATCAAACATGAAAAGATGAAAATCCGGCTCCGGGCAGGGTTTGGTGTACGGCAAATCTTCAAATTGATACACAAACTGATAGGCCAGTGCCCCGTAGAGGCCCATGAAATTCTTGTCGGTTGTTTTGAACCGGGCGAGCATGCTGCGCAGCGGCTGCACGATGTTTTGGCGCTCCATTCGCTCCTCCTCCGCACCCCGGAAAGGACGTTTGGGAATATTCAGCAACAGGCGACCATTGCGCTCACTTTCTGTAAAGGCCGCGTATTCTGTGCGCAAAAAATCATAGAACACTTCGCCCCTGGGTCGCAGCAGTTTTACGTCGAGATGCTCGTCTTTGCCTACCAACTCCAGCGTGGGCTCAAAGCCAATCACCGACATACGGCTGGATTTATCCACCGTGGAAGCAGATTCAAACAAACAGGTAGGACCATCGCCCTTCAAGCGTCGATAAAGCGGCAAGGCATCGGTGTAGGGGAGGCGGGAAGTGGAGGAATGCATGCGGGAATGTGGTTAATGTGGTTAATGTGGTTAATGGAGGGACTCAAAATACTCATTCAATAAGGACACAATTGTTGAATATCCCCAAACCATAAAAAACGGCGTAGCCGTGACATTTTGGTAACAACGTAGCTGTGACACTCCTGTAATATATCGTACCGGTACGGCGATACAAAGATGCACTAAAAAAATCCGGACTTGCAAGAGGCTGGCCGGATTTTTTTAAAAAATCCCGAACAAGCTCTTATAGTCCTTCTGTCTTAAAATACACCTCCTGCATGGAAAGGGTGCATCCAATAGATTTCAATTCAATGTGTTGATCCAGGCCCTGGATAGTATGAAACTGCCAGGTTTCAGCATCTACGCGTTGCGACTGGCGGGCAAAAGGTTGATCTTGCTGAAAAATCAGATACTCCCGGAACGACTCAATGGTGGAATAATCCAGAAACTTCCCGCTCCGGTCGAACTCCTCCGTTGCCGGAGACGCCACCTCCACAATGAGCAGCGGGTTGAGGATCACATCTTTTCGGCCGCCGTAGTATTCCGGCGTTTCACAAATGACCACCGCATCCGGATAATAGAAGGCCTTGATGGCCGGAACCCAGATTTTGGTGTCACTGTTGCTGACGAGAAATGGTTTGTTCTTAATTCGCAGGGCAATATTGATTGACGTAATAACATTGCTCGCAATGGTATTGTGTTTCAAGGTTCCTCCGGGCATGTTTTCAATCTGGCCGTTGATAAAATGGTGTTTTTCCCGCGAACGCGATTCCATTTCGAGGTATTCCTCGATGGATAAAGGGCGTGTACGTTCTGCCAAGGTGGTCATGAGCCTGTATTTTGGGTGTTGGAATCTCTTACAAAGTTAATCTTTTTTCCGGAATATCCAAGAGCATTCCGCGCTCCCGGCTTAGAGCATGTTTGGGATTTTCTGACGGAGATAAAAACTTGGGCTTTTTTCGTCAGTTTTTGCGTTTTTGAAGAAGCATAGCCTGAGCTACGTGACTGAAAAAAGGTGAAAAATGGCGGAAAAAGGACTGTTTTTAGCCCGGCGAGAAAATCCCAAACATGCTCTTAAAAAGGCGGTAATTTCGCGCCTAAATGGTATTTATGAAACGGTTTTTCCAGACGCTGGTCTTTTTGCTCCCCACCTGCCTTTTTGCCCAATTGGTTGAAGTCCCCTTGTCTAAAGGACTGCAGCTGAATCAATCCTGCAAGATCCGGCCGGGCATTTACGAACTGTCTGCTTCGGCCACTGAAACCTGTATCACCATTTCCGGGGAAAACCTGGAGATTGATTTCCAGAACGCTGAACTGCGCGGTGCAGCCCTGAACGCCTCGCCCGATGGATTTACCGGAACGGCTATTGTGGTAAAAGGGAAAAACATTACCCTCAAAAACCTGAAAATACGCGGCTATAAAGTGGCCGTTTATGCCGAAAACGTGGCGAGTCTGCTGATTCAGGACAGCGATTTTTCCTACAACTACCGCCCCAGGCTGCGGTCTATTCGCGAGCGGGAAGACTTCTCCGACTGGCTCAGTTATCACCAAAATGAAAAAGACGAGTGGCTTCGCTACGGCGCCGGTATTTATCTGAAAAACTGCACCGAACCCGTCGTCCGCGGATGCCGCATTTCTGGCTGCCAAAACGCCTTGCTGATGAGCGGCTGCAACGGCGGTCTGATCTATAACAACTTCTTCACCTTCAATTCCGGACTGGGTATAGGCCTGTACCGCAGCAGTCGCAACAAACTGATGCACAACCGCCTCGACTGGAATGTGCGCGGATATTCCCACGGCTTTTATCAGCGCGGACAGGACTCTGCCGGCATCCTGTTATACGAACAAAGCAGCAACAATACCATTGCCTATAATTCTGCCACACACTCCGGCGACGGCCTGTTTCTCTGGGCTGGACAAAGCACCATGGATACCGGCCAGGGCGGCTGCAACGACAACTGGATTTTCGGCAATGATTTCAGCTATGCGCCTACCAATGGCATCGAAGTGACCTTTTCCCGCAACCGCATCCAGGGCAATGTACTGCGCGAATGTACCTACGGCATCTGGGGCGGATACAGCTACGAATCGTTCATCATGGGCAATTTCATAGCCGATTGCAAAACCGGAATTGCCATTGAACACGGCCAAAACGATACCATTCAGCAAAACCTGTTCCAGGGCGACAGCACCGGCATTTACCTCTGGGCCCGGGAATCCCAACCAGCTGATTGGGCGTATGCACAAAAACGCGACACCCGCAGCCGCGACGCCATTATTGACCACAATGTGTTTCTGCTGACACGCAAACCCCTGAAAATCAGTCGCTCAGAAAATATCTTCATCAACGGTGTCAATCTGTTCTTCGGCTTCGAAAACCTGCTGGAAACACCCCAACCCAATAAAAACCTGAAATTCCTGCGCAACGAGGTGTACGGCCCGGCCCCTCAGCTGCAAGCCCTGTGGGCCAACCCGGAACTCAGCGCCTCCCAGAATGTGAACTTCTCGTACCCGAACAAACAGCCGGAAAACCCCTATTCCCCGCTTGATATCACTTACGGCGACCTGCATGAGCCGGATAGTTTGCCCGATGGCATGATAGCCGCCCTGCCGAGGGGCTTCCCAAAGGGTCGCCGGTTTATCCTGATGAATGAATGGGGGCCCTACGATTTTCAGCGCCCCATAGCTATCCTGGATACCGTTGCCGGAAACAAATACTCCGTGGTCATTCTGGGACCCTCCGGCACCTGGAACCTCGTCAAAACGGAGGGGGCAAAAATGGTTAGCGCCCGCCGTGGCGATGTGCCCAATGTCATCACCGTGGAACGCGACCCCGCCGCAGCATCCATGTACCTGGAATTTGAATACACCAGCCCGAACAGCATCAAAACCGTGTTTGGAGAAATCGTCCCTCCCGGC
This sequence comes from Saprospiraceae bacterium, assembly GCA_020850025.1. Lineage (GTDB taxonomy): Bacteria > Bacteroidota > Bacteroidia > Chitinophagales > Saprospiraceae > M3007. The sequence goes on along the minus strand of JADZFI010000144.1, from coordinate 5,478 downwards.
ACGAAATACACCTTTACGCTGGACCGATTTGAAAAGAAATTAGACTGGAACCTCGCATTTTTCCGATACGACAGTCTCGCGCCGGAAAAAACATTTACCGGCACTCCCCTGGCCACCAAACAACAAACAGAACTCTACTCCGCCTGGTGGGGAAGCCCCGCGCCAGGTGTGCCGGAAGATATGTTTGCCACCCAGGCCACTGCAGAATTCGAGATACCAATGGGTAATTACACCCTCGAACTCACCTCCGATGATGGCGTTCGGATGTACCTGGACGACTATCTGGTCATTGACAACTGGAACATCCACGAGCCCCAAACCAACGAAATCAGCGTCAACCTCGGCAGTCGCCACAAGATCCGCATCGAACATTTTGATGCGGGCGGATTTGCCACTTTGGATTTACGTATCCGGAAGAAAAGGAAGTAAGTTTACACTAAGGCGCGAAGGTGCTAAGGCCCGAAGGTATTGTCGGGGCGACTGACGTCACCCCTACAATACGAACCGACGACAGCTCGATATTACGATGAGGCTTTGTCAAAAATGACCTTCAGATGCCAAACAATAAAGATTCCAACGTACATCAAGCCATCCTCCATCGTAACTTCGTGCCATCGTAAATCGTACGTCGTAAGCCGTACATCGTAAGTCGTTTTTGTATGTGCAGATTCTTCCTTTTAGTTCTCCTAAACCTCTTTCTTTCCCCAATATTTGCCCAAAATCAATCCCCAAAAATTTCGCCTGAACTGCGCACCGCAATGGAGCGCGGCGAATTGCCTGATGTGCTGGTGATCTTCCGGGAACAGGCAAATTTGGGCGAGGCACAACGCTTGAATACCAAATCGGCCAAGGCGCATTATGTGTTTCAGGCCTTGCAACAAACCGCAGCGCGCTCCCAAAAAAATGCGCTGGATCTCGTTGCCCAATACCAGACGCCAGCCAATACGCTGTTTCTGGTAAATACGCTTTCACTCACAAATGCTCCTGCTGAACTGCTTCGGCAGCTGGCGGAACTGCCCGAAGTGGCCGCCATTTCCGCCGACCCCTGGATAAAATTTGAAGGCCCTGTAGCACAGGAAAGCAGTGCCGGCTCCAGCCAGGAAAGAAATGGCGTAGAATGGGGCATTGCCAAAATCCAGGCCCCGGAAGTTTGGGCGCTGGGCTACAACGGTCAGGGCATCACCATCGGTGGCGCAGATACGGGGTACGACTGGCAGCACCCGGCCATTCTGAAAAAATACCGCGGTTATTCCGGTACTGAACATAATTACAACTGGCACGACGCCATTCACGATTTCAGTCCGCTCAATTACGATACGTCCGGCAATCCGGGCATAAACCCCTGCGGACTGGATGCCCAGGCTCCTTGCGACGACAACAGTCACGGCACCCATACCATGGGCACCATGGCCGGCGACGATGAGGCCGGCAACATGATCGGCGTGGCGCCGGGCGCACAGTGGGTGGGTTGCCGCAACATGGAGCGCGGCTGGGGCAAACCCTCCACTTATCTGGAGTGTTTCCAATGGTTCCTGGCGCCTACCGATTTGGGGGGTCAAAATCCGGATCCAGGCAAAGCGCCGCATGTGATCAACAATTCCTGGTACTGCTCTTCAGAAGAAGGCTGCACCGACCTAAGCGTCAACGAACTGCTTCGCACCGCTGTCATCAACCTGAAGGAATCCGGGGTAGTAGTGGTGGTCAGCAATGGCAATGCCGGCTCCGGTTGCGCCACTACTTATGGTCCACCGGCCTATTTTGACGAAAGTTTCAGCATTGGCTCCACCCGTTTCGACGATTTGATTTCGCCTTACAGCAGTCGCGGACCAGTGACGATTGACGGTAGCGACCGCATCAAGCCGAATGTAAGCGCCCCGGGGCAGGATGTTCGTTCCTGCGTACCCGGCGGCAACTACGCCAACTACAGCGGCACCAGCATGGCCGGTCCGCACGTGGCGGGCCTGGTAGCACTGGTGATTTCGGCCAAGCCGGAAATAGCCGGTTTTGTGGAGGATATTGAAGACATTTTGGAGCAAACATCCGTTTTCCTCACCGATACGCTGGACTGTGGAGCCAGCTCCGGAACCGCCCGCCCCAACCACGCCTATGGCTGGGGCCGCGTGGATGCCCTGGCGGCCGTACAAGCTGCCCTGGAATGGGAAGCGCCGGTAAACAGCACCGACCATCCTTCTCAACTGGTTGTAAGTGTATCCCCCAACCCGGCCGTGGATGCCGTTTGGTTCCAGTTTGATCACTTAAAAGGGGAAAGCACCTTGCAGATCCTGAATCAGGAAGGCAAACAAATCTTGCGTCAGCAATGGCAGGCCCAGGGCGCTGAATCCCGCCGGGTAGACCTCCAGGGACAACCCTCGGGCGTATATTTCTGGAAATTACAGAGCGGAAATGGGGTGGTGAGCGGGAAATTGGTGGTGAAAGGGAAATAAACAAACTAAAATGGGCAACGAGTATCCAAACTCGTTGCCCATTGCTTTTTATATCGGTCCAACGTCCAGCGTCTAACCGTCCAATATCCCACTAATACGCCTTCGCGAACAACACCCGGCGCTTGCTAGGCTTGCCGCTGAGCACGCATTTGCCGTCTTCCTCCGGCGCATCTACCGGAATACAGCGGATGGTGGCTTTAGTGAGTGTTTTTACTTCCTCTTCTGTTTCGGTGGTGCCGTCCCAGTGAGCGGAAATGAAGCCACCTTTTTCTTCCAGCGTCTTCACGAACTCATCCCAGGTATCCACGCGGGTGATGTGCTCGTCGCGGTAGGCTTTGGCGCGGTTGAAGAGGTTTTGCTGAATTTCTTCGAGCAGGTTTTCTACGTAATCTGCTATGGTATCCAATGGCGCATTGGCTTTTTCTTTGGTATCGCGGCGGGCCACTTCAATTTGTCCGGCGGCGATATCGCGCTGACCCAGACCCAGGCGCACCGGAATACCGATCATTTCGTATTCGGCGAATTTGAAGCCCGGACGGTTCTGGTCGTCGTTGTCAATTTTCACCCGGATGCCTTTGGCTTTCAGGTCAGCCGCAATTTTGTTGGCCACCACGGTCAACTCCTCGGATGGTTTCGGGATGGGCACAATCACCACCTGGATAGGGGCCAGGCGCGGAGGCAGTACCAGTCCGTCGTCGTCGGAGTGGGTCATGATCAGGCCGCCGATGAGTCGGGTGGAAACGCCCCAGGACGTTGCCCAAACGTATTCCTGCTGGTTTTCCTTGTTCAGGAACTGCACATCGAAGGCTTTGGCAAAGTTTTGTCCCAGGAAGTGGGAGGTGCCGGCCTGCAGCGCCTTGCCGTCCTGCATCAGCGCTTCGATGCAATAGGTTTCATCGGCGCCGGCGAAGCGTTCGTTGGGCGTTTTGATGCCTTTGATCACCGGCATAGCCATCCATTCTTCGGCGAAGCGGGCGTACACGTCCAGGATTTTCAGGGTTTCTTCCACGGCTTCTTCGGCAGTGGCGTGGGCGGTGTGGCCCTCCTGCCAAAGGAATTCTGCAGTGCGGAGGAAAGGGCGGGTACGCATTTCCCAGCGCACCACATTGGCCCATTGGTTGATCAGCAATGGCAAATCACGGTAGCTCTGGATCCAGTCGCGGTAAGTATCCCAGATGATGGTTTCGGAGGTAGGGCGCACGATGAGCTCCTCCTCCAGTTTGGCTTCCGGATCCACTACCACGCCGCCGCCATTGGGGTCGTTCTTGAGTCGGTAGTGGGTTACCACGGCACATTCCTTGGCGAAACCTTCCACGTGAGCGGCTTCTTTGCTGAGGAAGCTTTTAGGAATGAACAGCGGGAAATAAGCGTTCACGTGACCCGTTTCCTTGAACATGAAATCGAGTTGGTCGCGCATTTTTTCCCACAAACCAAAGCCGTGCGGCTTGATCACCATGCATCCGCGCACCGGTGAGTTATCAGCCAGGCGTGCTTTTTGAACAATATCGAGGTACCACTGCGAGTAGTCTTCCGAGCGAGGTGTTATTTCTTTTGCCATAATGAATTTGATAAATGATGTTTGGGGCGCCGTTTAGGGCCGCAAAGATGGGGGTAAAGGCGCAAAATTTGTCATTGAAGGCGCGAAGATTTGTGACACGAAGGCACGAAGGTGCAAAGGCGCGAAGATTTGTGACACGAAGGCACAAAGGCACGAAGGCGCGAAGTTTTTTAAGTGCGCGTAGCGCACTTTCCTTTGTGTCTTTGTGCCTTAGCGCCTTTGTGTCTTAGTGCCTTCGTGTCCACTTAGCGCCTTCTACTGCATGAGGGTAGATTCTGAATAGTAGATCAGGCGCCACTCTCCGTTTTCTTCCTTGTAGAATTGGCGTTCGTAACCGAATCCGACCATGGGGTACGACATCCGTTCAATAACCATCACTTCACCAACGGTTTCGAAGGTGCGTTTGAGCGTACTCATCGTAGTATCCGGCAGGTGCATGAGCCGCCATTTTTCAGGGGTCCATTCCACCAGTTGGCGCTTGACAGTGGTATCCTGCGAGATGCCGGACTCGCCTTTCAGCGGCCATTCAATATGGGCCATTTGATAGGCACTGTCAGTATGGAACTGCTGGTAAAACGCCAGAAAATCCTTGGGAAGTTCCCCTTCTGCCCTGGTTTGTTGCAGGGGCTGCGGATTGTTTTTACAGTAAATTAAAAAAATGGAGAGGCTGAATAAAAGACTGAAAACACGCATTGCAGAGCTGAGAGAATTGAGGTGAGAGATGGGGCCGCAAAAATAGGCAGATCACAAACGAATTTTACCCGGTAATATTTGCGGGTGTCTGCAAGATGCTTGCAAATTCAAAATTTATTTCATGCAAATTCAAAAAATTTTACGCGTAAATTCAAAATTTGCGACATTTGATCCATGTTTGTAGCACGTCAAATAGCTGTTCATTTGCAAAAACTGCGGCAGCAATATCCTATTCTAGCCGTTACCGGTCCGCGCCAATCCGGAAAAACCACCTTATTAAAGGCTGCTTTCCCGGATTTCACTTACCTGTCCACGGAGGACACCGATATCCGGAGTTTTGCAGAAACCGACCCATTGGGGTTTTTACGGAAATACCCTGAGCGGGTCATTTTTGATGAAGCGCAACGGGTGCCGATGCTATTTTCCTACCTGCAAACGGCGGTGGATAAAAGCGGCCAAATGGGCCAGTTCATTTTGTCCGGATCGCAAAATTTCCATTTGATGAACAGCATCACCCAGAGCCTGGCCGGACGAGTGGCACTATTCAAGCTGTTGCCGTTGGATTTCAGAGAGCTTGCCCAGGCAGGCTTGTTGCAGGATCAATGGAAGGATCTGGTCATCACCGGTAGTTATCCGGCCATCTATGCCCGGCATATTGAGCCGCCCGTATTTTATGCCAACTATGTGCAAACGTACATTGATCAGGATGTAAGGGAATTGTCCAGAGTACACGATTTGCGTTTGTTCCGCAATTTTTTGACCCTTTGTGCCGCCCGAACCGGT
>JADZFI010000143.1 GCA_020850025.1 Saprospiraceae bacterium | reverse complement strand
GATTTTTCAGGTTTTCAAGGCCTTCTGGTTCGTCTTCAATGATAAGTGCGCGAATAAGCATAATCAGGCGGTTGAGAGTTAATCGCTTTGTTGGAGCGTGTTAATATGAAGGTGTTTATTTATGTACCGCAAAAATCCACTTTTTATTTAAAAAACAGCCCGTCGAAGTCCAGATAAACTTCGACGGGCTGTTAATTTACAAAAACCGGGTATTTTTAAAGGCTATGAACCTTAATACTCTCTGATTTTCAATCGGGTGCCAAACCTGACCTGATCAAGGTTATTCATTTTGCGCAAGCTTTCCACAGAGGTAGCATACTGACGGGCAATATCCTCCAGCGATTCGTTTCGGCGAACGGTATGGTATTGGTACTGCTTGATCTGAGGGCTTGGCGGGGCTTGAGGGACCGCAGTAGAAGAGCCTGTACCTGGCTTGGACTTTCCGTTGGTTGGTGTATTGCCGGGTTTGACTGCAGGTGTTGAAGACGCCGGCGCTTCGATACGAATACCGGAGTGTTTTTGTACGTATACCGGACGGAAAAGCTTGATGAGTTGCCCGGGCTGCACGTAATTGGACTCCATATCGTTCCAGGATTTAATTTGCACTCCGGAGAGTCCAAGTCGGGCTGCAAACTGATCCACATGCTCTAGCTCCTGGGGTTTGGCCTTGCTGATCCAGTACCTGCCGTCGCCGTTGTCGGCGCTGGTATATTTTTCAATGCTTTCCAGCTTGTACTTACGGGCACTGCTCACCGTGTTCAGGTAACGGATAAAAGCTGGCATAACCCGTTGCGGCACAATCACAAAGTGACCTTCGGTGGTAGGAGGCACATAATCGCGTTTAAAGCCTGGATTAAGTTCTTTAATCACTTCATAGGAAAGCCCGGTTGCCTCAGCAATATCGCGGAAAGAGATTCCCTCGTACACATTCACATAGTCGGTAAGCTGGAGATCCAGATCAGGATCGTTGGGCATAAGGCCGTGCAGATGGAAATAATTGCAGATATAGGTGGCTGCAATAAATGCCGGCACATAGTTGCGTGTTTCGGCAGGCAAAAAGCGCTGGATGCTCCAAAAATTTCTGCTTCCTGCCCTCTTTATAGCGGAATTGACACGACCTGCACCGCTGTTGTAAGCCGCCAGGGCCAATGCCCAGTCGTCGAACTGTTTGTACAGATCACGCAAATGACGGGCGGCTGCATCAGTGCTTTTTACCGGATTGCTGCGGTCTTCCACCGCACTGTTGGTTTTAAGACCGTATTCGCTGCCGGTACTGGGCATGAATTGCCACAGTCCTGTAGCGCCAACGTGGGAAACTGCCTTGGGATTCAGAGCAGATTCTACGACAGAGAGGAATTTGAGATCATCCGGGACTCCATATTCCTTCATCTTGGCTTCATAAAGCGGGAAATAAGTCAGTCGTTTTCCCAGCATATTGCGGGATTTCTCGGTTTGCGACTGAACGTAGGTCCTAATGTAGCTTTTAACGACTGCCGTTGTGCGCAATTCCAGGCAGCTGCTTAGCTCTCCTAATCGTTCACGAAGCAATTCGTCTGTAATAACTACCGAATTACCTCCTTTGGTCACCAGAATATCGGTGGTATCTGTTGGTTCTTCGAGGTCGGACAATTGTGGTGTGTCTTCTTTCTGGGCAATAACACTTGTATTGGTCAACAACATCAGGGCGAGTGATAACCAGAACGTAACGATCTTGTTTAACTGCATGGTTTGTTCAACTTCTTTACGGTTTGCGTTGCGGGTAGAGGTTGGAAAAAGAAAAAAACCTCCATCTCAGGGCATAGCCCCGAAAGTCCATGAACTAAATTTGGTTGAGCTGGAAATACAGGCGTAAAAAGCCTGGTGTAACCGGTTTGTTGTTTAGCGTGCAGGAGCGGGCCAAAACGACCGACGGATTAAAAAAATTGCAATAAGACTGCAAAAATCTTACACAATATTCAGGTATGGAACACTCTGAATGTTAAAATTGAATTTCATTAGGAAATAATTCTCCAAAAGCCGGAATCCAGCTTGCGTATTTTCAATGAAAAAAGAATTATTTCAAGGTAAAAACATTATTTTTCCGGATATTTTGCCCTGTTTCCAATAATAAACCCCGGCTTGGGGAAAAAGTGAAGATTCCAGAAGAAAATTTTCCCCTGCCTGCAAATCCCTGGTATATAATACGCTGCCGGTAGCGTCCATTATGTCAAGTCGCCCTCCGTGATCGCTGTAAAAGCGACATCCACTTTTACCAAACGGATTCGGATACACCAGCGCATTGTCTTTCAGGTTAATGGCAAAAACCGGCTTCATTGCGGTTCCATCGGTACGGTAAGCCACGCAACGCGTGGGCTGGTCTTCCCATCGCAAAACCGGGGATTCCACTGCAGATTGTAATGGCCTGAATACCAGCTTGAATAGTGGTGTTGGTTCCGTTACAGACAAGCGATTTACTGTTTCATGGGCGACACTAAGCTTGCCTTCGGCCAGGCGGTTCAGTCCAAAATGTTCGCCGGTAAGTTCCCGCAAGAGGGGCACTACAGATTCCAGGCGCCAACCTTGGGGGTCGAATCCCAAACTTCCCTGGAAGGCACTGAAATCGTTATCAAGCGTGGTTACGATGCCTGTCAACAAATCCCCTTCCTGCTCCCATTCCAATTGTAAAGGCCATTCACCACCGGTTCGCTCTGTTGCAGTATACAGCAATCCCGGAATGGCAGAGTTGTTCACGTCGCCCACTTTCAAGGCGGTGAAATCGAGATTCGATACCGGGCTGGTGGTCACATTTACTTCCAGCGTTTCGGGGAATTGCGACTGGAACGGATTCAACGGGTTGTCAAAAACATGAACGTTAGGTATGAACCTCCAGGTGGTATTATTGGCGAATGCAGTATCAATTCCGAGGATCAGTTTGCGCAATTGCACAATATCAAACGTGGTAATACTCCCGGAGCGATTGGCATCGGCCGCGATCATTTTGTAGGGTGTGGTTAGGGGCTCCAGACCCAGAATATGCTTGGAAATAAGCACCAGATCGAAAGTGGTCAGGCCGTTGAGCGGATTATCGTTTCGATAAGGGCTCAGCGTATAAGTGGTGCAGCCAGGAGTATTGGCTACCTGAAAAATGCCATTGGAATCTGTCAGTACATTTTGCACCTCAACTTCCACAACGCCTCCCCCTGCTTCGTCAAGGATATTTCCAGCCAGCGTAACATTTACCGGCGCCGATTGTGCAAAAATGGAATCCAGCGGGAAAGTCCAGATACCGCGGGCATAAGTAGCTGCCACCAGTTCTTTTTTTACCGGATTATGCGTGAAGTCGAACACCGGGATATACGGCATATTTCCCCCGAGGCGGTTCCACTCATCACCTCCGTTGGTAGTAAAATACACACCGGCATCTGTGGCAGCCATCAACACCTGATCCGAGTATCCGGGCACTACGAACAGGTCATTTACCGGCACCGGCGGCAAATCGGCGCTGATATTGTGCCAGGTATTGCCATTGTCGTCAGAACGATGGATGTGTGGAATGTTTTCATTGTCGCGAAACCCGGAATGGGTAACAAAAATGCGGTTGGCCAGGGTTGGGGAATAGTGTACGGAGGTGACATACTGCTCCGGGAGTCCGGTAGTGATGTTGGTCCAGGTTCCATTTGCCTCTCTTCGCCACACATTTGCGTCAGTGGTGCCTACCAGGAGTTTATTGGCCACTACCGGCGATTCATTCATGCAACTGACCGTGTGAAATCTCGGTTCTATCTGCGGCCCATCGGTGAGATCGCCTGATATAGCGCCCCAACCACCTCCTGCATCCTTCGCATAAGCACGATAGGTGGCAGCATACAAACGATTGGGCGTATGGCTGCTCATGAAAAAAGGCGTATCCCAACTGGTTCGGTCGGAGGTACCCAGGGCCCTGGAGCCAAAATTCCAGGTTCCGCCTCCGTTAAACGTTTCATGAATGGTTCCATTCTGGATTTCCACCCAAAAATGCTGCGGATCCAGGGGATCAAAAGCACAACTGAACCCGTCGGCAGAAAAAACCAGGGACCAGCCATTTGGGTTCAGACCATTACCTTTTTGAATACCGTTATCCTGAGCTCCAGCATAATATGTCCCGGGCTCATGCGGGTTATAAGTGGTTCTGTAAAACTGAGTGGTGGGCAGATTCTTGGATTTGGTCCAGGAAGCCTGGCCATCGTTCCGGTATACGCCACCGTCATTCGCCCAATACCTTCGACCGCTGGGCGTGAACACCAGATCGTGACTGTCGGCATGGCCGCCCGCGGCAATTGACCAACCAGAGCCATTCAGGGCCCTGCGCCACAGATGGATGGCATGGAAATATATGTCTTCGTCATTGGTTGGGTTCAGGTGAATTTTTCCAAAGTACCAACCAAAATCGGCGCAGGCATCCTCAAGCTGTGTGATGTTCAGAGAAGTCCAGGTACTGCCGCCATTTACCGTTTTGTACAAACCACCAGGCGTGTGTAAACTGTCAATGTACACCACGTACACTTTGTCGGGATTAGTGTGGGAAACAGCCAGACCGGTTCTGCCCATTACCCCTGTCGGCAATCCTCCGCCCAGTTGTGTCCAGGTAAGTCCACCGTCTGTGCTTTTAAACACCTTGGCATTTGGCCCGTACGCCACCGATTCAAAGTTGCTTCGAATCCGATCCCAGAATGAAGCGTATAGAATATCCGGATTCGCAGGAGAAAATGCCAGATCGCTGGCGCCGGTTTGATTGCTGACAAAAAGCACCTGCGTCCAGGTATTACCTCCATCAGTGCTTTTATAAATTCCGCGGTCATTATCCCGCACATAAGGGTTGCCCATGGTGGCTGCCCAAAGTATGTCCGGATTTGAGGGGTGTATCAGCACTTTTGACACAATTCCACTTGGGCCATTAGGCAGATGCTGCCATGTTTCCCCGGCATCTGTGCTCTTGTAGATCCCGTTACCATTAAACACGATGGAAGGCATGTTGGGGTCGCCGGTACCGGCAAATACCAGATTGGGCTGCGTGGGAGCAAAAACAATGTCGCCAATGCTCAATTCCGGATTATCGTCAAAAACCGGATGCCAGTTCACAGCGCCATCGGTAGATTTAAAAAGCCCTCCCCCGGAAAAGCCGGCGAGGATGGTATTTTCATCATCCGGCTTCACAGCCATGGCATTACATCTTCCGGCCACATTAAATGGCCCCTGATTGATCCAGTTGGTGGTATTGCCGCCACAACCCGTGCCGCGACGGGCAGCCTGATCGGCTGTTTTACTTTGCTGAACGGCCTTGCGCCATCCCTGCCAGTCAAAATCCGGGTAAGGATAGGATCGCTGAAAAGCAAACATATCCCAAGGCTCCGCTTTTCTATTGATACTATTCTCTCGTGGAACGGTATTTCTCCCACAGGAATTCAAAACTACTACTCCGATCAGTATATAAATGGCTCGATGTGTCAAAGTCATGGTATCGGTTTTAAAGATCTGTCCAGCAGTGTGGTTTGGGCATCCAAAATTAAGCCAAGTTGGAGAATTTAGCAGAAAAATAGCCCATTTTGCCAATCAATAGCTTTTTTCAGGCAAGTTTAACCTGAAGGAACGCCGGCGCCAGGTACAAAAAAATTGTCGGGACGACGCCTGAGCGTCACCCCGACAATGGTAAGCAAGATAGCTATAACAGCCTTACAGGCTATTTATCTGATGACCGACAATTTTCTCACGAACACCTGATCGGCCAAACGGACAGAAACGGTGTACAGTCCGGCCGGGTAGTTGCTGAGATCAATGGTTTGATAGAGCATATCGCCCTCAAGTCGGGGCGAAGCCCAAATGAGTTGCCCGGTCAGGGAATGTACTTCTACCAGCACTTCTGATGGCTTATGCAGTTGCAGCACCAGTTGGGCTACTCCTTCCGTGGGGTTAGGCGACAGCTGGAATTGAGAAAGCCACTGGGCTTCATCTGTTCCTATCGTGACGTTCACCACCGCAATTCCGGTGCTGGTGCACCCGGAAATAACGTCCACCACGGTAACGGTGTAGGTACCCGCAGGAACGTTGTTCAAATCCTGTGTAACCGCGCCGTTACTCCACTGATAGGTGAAATTGCCATTACCTCCATTTACCGAAAGATCTACAGAGCCATCCTGAGCATTTGCAGCAGAGGCATCTTCAATGGTAAACGTAAGCGCGATGGCCGGCGTTTGCACCACTGTTGCGGTGGCAGTCTTGGTACAGCCGGCTGCATCCGTAACGGTAAGGCTGATCAACCCGCCCCCCGGGAAGGACGTACAGCCTGCGTTGGTGCCGTTAGACCACTGATAGGCATAAGGTGGTGTGCCGCCGGTAACCATGGCACAAATGTTTTCCAATCCGGTACAATTCAACAAGCCTGAGAAGGTGATATTCATAGCCTCCGGAATCACAATCGTTTGATTACCGGTATAGCTACAACCTCCTGCATCAGTTACGGTCACGCCAACCGTTCCGGAGGCGCCAATCTGTGCACATGGCTGGTTGTTCCCGTTCGACCATTCAATGCTGTAGGGTGGCGTTCCGCCCTGCACATCCACACAAGCCAGCGCCACTACGTCGCAGGCCACCTGAGTAACGGATGGCATTACGACAAAAGGAGGCGCCTGTACCACCTCCACCACATCAGTGGAGGTACATACGCCAATGGTCACCACCACCTGGTAAGGGCCGGGGACCGTAACGTTAAGGAACGGCAGATTGGAAGTAAATCCATTAGGGCCTGTCCAGGCAAAGGAGGCATTCGGATCGGTGTTTCCGCTTTGGAGAACTACGCTTTGATTGGCACAATTTAGTTCGCCGCTTGCGGAAGCATTTACCACTGGCAAACTGCCGTCGCTGGTTACCTGGACGGCATCAGTGGCCGTACATCCATTGTTGGTATTGGTGGCTGTGAGCAGATAGGCGCCTACCTGGCTAACCACCGGATTCGCGGAAGCGGAGGTAAATCCGTCAGGCCCGGTCCAAAGCAGGGGTCCGCTACCGCTGCCATTCAACGTAACGGAAGGAGCGCCACAGGATATTTGAGCATCCGGGCCGGCATCTACCGACGGAGGAGCTATATCCTGATCCACCACCAGGGAAACATCGCTTGAGCAGCCGTTGCCCAATGATCTGACGGTGGCGGTGTAAGTACCGGGAGCGCATATTTCGAAGGTGGTTCCCGGAGGCACCAAAATTCCTCCGATAAAGATTTCCAGGCCCGGCAGATTAGGCGCCACAAAATCAAAACATGGCTCGCTGCAGGTGAGTGGGGGTGCAGGAGGCAAATTAACCACCGGCACAGCGATATCTTCCATCACTATGGCCACATCTGAAGCGGTACAGCCGTTATCCAGGCGAGTCACCACTACGTTGTACTGACCTGTGCAGGCGGCCAGGTTTGGATTGCCTTGAATAAGGCAAGGCCCGGTCCACTTCACATCAGAGTTGGCAGGCGTCCAGGTGGCTTGCAGGGCAGGTTCCGGTGTATTACAGGTAATAAGGACATCTTGTGCCAATACCGTTGGAGGGGTAATATTCTGTTCTACAATGGTGCTGGCGAGGCTGACACACCAGTTGGCCGGATTTGTCACCTTGACGGTGTAAATGCCCGGACAAGTGGCTGTGGTGCCGTCCAGACATGGACCATCCCAGGTAAAAATAGCATTGGGTACATTGCTGGTTCCGGTCAAAGCTACACTCAGTTTATCACAGGTAAGCGGACCGTCATTAGCGGCAGAGGAGGCTGGTATCGTTATATCCAACCCCACAACCACAGACGTATTC
>JADZFI010000142.1 GCA_020850025.1 Saprospiraceae bacterium | reverse complement strand
TTTCGGCAGCTACAACAAACTGTACGGCTCCATCGGCACCCTGATCGTGCTGATGATCTGGATACAGCTCAACTGCCTGATCCTGCTGATCGGCTTCGAACTCAATGCCGGCATCGCCGTTTTGCGCGACCGCCGCACCGCCAGTCGGGAAGAAGTGGAGATTTCGGGCACCTGAGCCTGGCACTCCGGAACTGGCCCGTCGGCCCCTTTCATCTGAAAAAACCGGACCTGCATCGAACATTTGTAGGGAAATTCGCGCCTCCTCTGCTGTTTTGTGGCAAGAGAATTAAAGCTATGACTATCAAAAGCCACCTGCCAGTGCTACTGGTATTGATTTCTGCGTGTCTGGCCAAGGCCCAGCAAGGCTTTCTGGCAGAATACTACAACGGCAGAAACTTCGATCAACTAGTATTGACCCGAACCGACCCGAAAATTCATTTCGTTTGGGAGAATGTCCCGCCGGCCCCGGGCATGGACCCGCACATCTATTCCGTTCGATGGACCGGAAAACTAAAGGCCCCGGAAAGTGGTCAATATTTCTTCAGAGCAAAGGTGGACGACGGCATCCGGGTGAAAATCAACGGCCAATCTGTCATTGACGCCTGGGGCATGCACGATTCGGAAGCGTTTTCAGGCTCCATCTACCTTCAGGCAGGGCAGGAACATCTGCTGGTGGTGGAATATTTCAACGCCTTGCTGGAGGGAGAAATCCAGCTTTTTTGGCAGCTCCCCAGCGAAAAACCGGTTTTTCAGGGATTATTGGGCTATAACGACCACCCAATCGACCCTTCCTACATCCGGCTTCCCAATCCACCACAGCAGGAAAGACTGGTGAGCAAACCTACCCTGCCGGCTGCCAAACCTGCAGCACCCGTCAAAACAAGCAGGCTTGCCGGATTTTTAAAGCGGAACACCCGGTATAAGCTCCGCATTGAAGGGCATACCGACCGCATCGGGAATGCCGAAAAAAACCTGCTATTGTCCAAAGAAAGAGCCCAAACCGTGGCCGACTACCTGATCAGCAAAGGCATTGCCGGTCAGCGCATCACCACCATAGGTTACGGAGATACCAGGCCGCTGGTTAAAGAGGCCAAAGATGTGCCCAATGAGAAGAACCGTCGGGTGGAGTTCTATCTGGAAGAGTAGTGAAGTGCTCTGCTTTCGGCCAGTTTGGGTATAGACCTGTAAGGTTTTGAAAACCTTGCATGTCTATACCCAAACTGGCCGAAAGAGTAGTTAAGCCCACAAATTTTTGTCGGAAATACCGTACACTTGCTCCGAATTACATCAAACCCATTGACATGACCATTGCTGGCACTCTTCTTCTGGCCCTTGCCGGGCTGGGGTTTCTATTTTTCTCGAGTTCTATTTTTGGCTCCTACCAGCCGCGCGGAGGCGATTATGTAGCAGGCTACGCCTGGGGCGTCATATTGTTTTTTCTGGCTTTTCTGGGCATTTTACTGATCGCCTCCCTGTTAATTGCCTACCGGGGAGGTTTCGACTGGCTGAGCGAACACACGGCAGCGAAGTACCTCCTGCTGTTGTTCGGGCTGATCTCCTCTGTGAGCGCCGCGGCGTTATCGGCCATGTTCCGAAATGAACCCGATGCGGCGGCTGTGTCCATCCGCTGGTTCTCCGGATTTGCCCCTATTTTGATCCCTGTGTTGCTGCTTCTGGCCGGTGTTGTCCTCAACAACGAGTCGCTGCGTAATAGTCTGCCGCCACTGACTTACAAGATTCCGCTCCACCTCGGTTTTTGGCTGGGCCTGCTGATCAACGGGCTTTTTGTGCGAGCCCTCGTAGTGCAGAGCAGCGCCAACGCCCAGGCGCGTGTGGAGGAAACCCTGGCCTTCCAGGACAAAAACCATCAACGCATGTTGCAGGAAATTGATTCCTGCGATGTCTCGAAAAACATGGTATTCATCCTGGTGATGACCGATGCCAATCAGGACAAAGAAGTTCGTGAGAGAGCGGTGGCCAAAGTTAAAACCCACCCACAATGGCAGCAGGAACTCATTCGGATCCTCGGAACCGGCTATGCCTCTGAAGCCTTCAATTTTCTGGCCTCCAACGAGGTAGACGACAAATCGCTGTTCCCGGAGGCCATCCGAACCGGAATAGCCCAACAGGCCGCGCAATTCCGCGAAAGCATCCGTCGGAGTTCTCATTCCTCCCATTTTTACCCCGAACGTTTTCTCTGGGAAACAGAACGTGTCCTGCGCACGGTGGAGCGCTTCCGCGACCAGGGCACAGATTTTACCCCTGCGGTAAAAGAACTCAGAGCAGCACTGGACGAACCTTCAGACGTTGAAAAATCGTCCATGAAGGCCGAAAAAGTGCTGGATGAATGGCTTAAAAAGGCAAAATAAATTCCTATACCATGACCCTATCCTATAAAATAGCCCTTGCAGCTGATTGCATTGCCATATTGGTAGCGATCTATTTCCTGTACACGGATTATGCCCGGTCAAGCAGTTCCAGCAATGGACTGCTGAACCTCGTCACCATGGCATTTGCTGCCTGGGTTGGGCTTAGTTTTTACCTTTATCACCACGGCCACCCCAAAATAGCGGCCATCATGGCCTGGATTCCGGCCGTTCCGCTGTTGGGTTACGGAGTGATGATACTGTTGTTTGTTGTCTTCAAGCCTGATATGCGATGAATTTGGCAGTTGGAGCTTAGTGTCGGGGGG
>JADZFI010000141.1 GCA_020850025.1 Saprospiraceae bacterium | reverse complement strand
TCTGGGCACCCCTCCGATCCGGAACTTTCCCAAAAAGGTTTACCAGGCAGGCACTCAAAACTGGGATGCCGCTCAGGATCAGCGCGGGGTGATGTACTTTGCCAATAATGAAGGAATGCTGCAATTTGACGGTAGTCGCTGGCGCTGCTACCCGGTAGCCAACCGAACGGTATTGCGCTCAGTGGCCATAGATCAGCAAGGCAAAATTTTTGTTGGAGCACAAAGTGAAATCGGTTATTTCTTCCCGGATGAGGGCGGTCGTCTGACCTATCATTCACTGGTGCACTTGTTGCCTGAGGGAAAACAACATTTTGAAGACGTTTGGGATATAGTGTGCGACTCCGGAACCGTATTTTTCCGCACCAACAGGGCTGTTTTCGTTCTTCAAAATGACGCAATAAGCATTTTTGAACCTGGCGGCGCACTTGAGGCGCTTTTTGCTACTCCTGCCGGTGTGCTGCTGCAAAAGAACTTTAATGAAGTCTTGCGATGGAATGGCCGGCAATTCGAGTTATGGCGTAATGCCCCGGAATTGAACAGCGCTATCACTGGTATTTTTCCATGGCAGGGCGATACGCTGTTGTTCAGCAGTTGGAAGGATGGTTTGTTTCGTCTGACAGATGCGTGCCTGGAGCGCTGGGTAACCCCACACGATGCCTTGTTTCAATCCAACCGCATCTACAGTGCAACAGTTTTATGGAATGGCAATCTTGCGTTTGGCACTTCCATGATCGGTCTGGTAGAACTGGACCGCAGCCTGCGTATATACCGGCACCTGCACAAAAAAAACGGACTGCAAAATAATAACATCCTGCACACTTTCTCTGACCGGGCGGGGAACTTGTGGCTTGGACTGGATAGTGGCATTGATTGCATCGCCCTTCCATCGGCCTTTTCCTCCCTCATTCCAGACTCCGACCTGCAGGGTACGGGCTACGCAGCAGCCGTATTTGCTGATCAGTTATACCTGGGGGTATCCAATGGATTGTATCAGGCGCCCTGGAAAAAGTATTACTCACCCAACCAGCATTCCTATTTCCACAAGGTCAAAGCCAGCGACGGCCAGGTTTGGCAACTTGACAAAGCGGGAGGAGTGTTGATGCTGGGTCATCATGAAGGAGCATTCATTGTGCGGGGAAGCGAGTTACAAATGCTGACAAAGGAGCCGGGAGCCTGGGTTTTTGTACCACTATCCGGGGAGTATTTGCTTGGAGGTCATTATTCCGGCCTTGCCTTATACAGAAAATCCGGCAACCAATGGGTTTTTGACCGGAAGATAAAAGGTCTGGAAGAGTCCTGCCGGTTTGTAGTCAGGGATGAAGATGGTTCTGTATGGGTGGCACATCCATACCGGGGGGTTTACCGGGTAAAATGGGAGCATGGCTATACTGCTGAGCCCAGGGTTCAATACTTCAACCAGAGCAGCGGACTCCCCTCTGAGTTGAACAATTTTGTATTTAGCATTGCCGGGAAAGCTGTTTTTGCCACTGAAAACGGATTGTACCGCTTCAATCCGGCGCTGGAACGCTTTGAGGTTGATTCGGATTTTATGCAAATCCTTGGAAAAGGGTTCGGGTTGCGTTACTTGCGGGAGGATGAACGGGGGAATATCTGGTACGTTGGAGGCCGGGAAGCAGGCTTGCTAAAGGTAAACGATTGGGGGCTGAAAAAATCTGTGAGCAAACGCATGTTTCCGGAGCTGACCGGGAAGTTGGTCGCCGGCTTTGAGTTCATTTATCCGGCAGACCTCCATAATGTGTTTTTTGGCGCGGAACATGGCTTTATTCATTTCAACGCAGCGGCAAAAGGTAGTCCTGATACTTTATTGCAGGTAATCATTACCGAAGTGAAAGCCGGAACTGACCTGCGCGATTCTGTAATTTTTGGAGGATGGTGGATGCAAAATGGACAGATACAAAATGGGCAGTCTGTGACCTATGTGTTGGATGCGGATATGAATCAGGTGCAGTTTGCCTATTCAGCAACGCGTTATGAAGATCCGGAGTTTTATGAATACCGCTCCCGGTTGGTTGGCATCAGCGAGGGTTGGTCCGAGTGGTCGGCGAGTACCATGCGCAATTTTACCAACCTTGGACCAGGCAAATACCGCTTTGAAGTACAAATGCGCGAAAAAAATGCCAGGTTAGGTGCTGTGAGTACCTTCTCCTTTCGGATCAGGCCACCCTGGTATGCCAGTAATTGGGCCATTGGCCTTTACGGATTGGGGGTTCTGGGTTTGTTCGCAGGATTTGTGGTCCGGCAACAACGCAGGTTTGAAAGCGAAAAGGAAAGTCTGGAAGAGCAGCACCAGCAAATTACCGCCAAGCAGCAGCGGGAGGTGGAACGTTCCAAAGCTGCTGTATCCGATATCCTTAGAGAAAAGCTGGAAGCTGAAATTGTCTTTAAAAATCAGGAGTTAGCCACTGCTACCATGCACCTGGTGCAAAAAGGGGAAATCCTGCAAACCATTCAGGAAAACCTCAATCAAATACTGGATAAATCCACTAACCCGGAAGTAAAAAAGGAAATTCAGCAGCTGCTCAACCTATTGAACTTCGATGCCAAGCTAAACGACGACTGGGAGCAGTTTGCTTTTCATTTTGACCGGGTACACGTGGATTTTCTCAAACGTTTGCGCGAAAAGCACCCTGAGCTAAGTTCCACGGATCACAAGCTTTGTGCCTACCTGCGCATGAACCTGAGCACCAAGGAAATTGCCCCGCTCATGAACATCAGTGTGCGCGGCGTGGAAGCCAGTCGTTATCGGCTCCGGAAGAAACGGGGTCTGCCCAATGATGCGACC
>JADZFI010000140.1 GCA_020850025.1 Saprospiraceae bacterium | reverse complement strand
TTTTTCTGGGCTGGCCGGCACAAATACCGCCGCATTCCGCCACCCACTTTCGATCCGAACAAGCTGGTCATT
This sequence comes from Saprospiraceae bacterium, assembly GCA_020850025.1. Lineage (GTDB taxonomy): Bacteria > Bacteroidota > Bacteroidia > Chitinophagales > Saprospiraceae > M3007. Next base: position 8,463 of record JADZFI010000140.1, on the reverse strand, counting down.
TTCCTCACCGCATTTTTCTCCCTGCTGGTAAGCTACCTGTATTTTGATACCATCCCGACCATTATTGCCAGCGATGTAAAAGCCAATGGCTCCTCTTCTCTGGCTGCCCTGTATCCATACATGTCGCCTGAAAAGATTTCTTCCTTTGGCATCGGGGTAATTTTGGGTGTTTGGGGTATTTTGATCCTTATGCTGGCTTTTATTTTCAAAAAGCAGTGGTTTGCTACCCCGGGTAATTTTGTGGGCATCAACCTCTATGCGCTCACCAACGGCGGTTTTGCTGCCGCTTCCAAGCGCTTTGGTGAAGACAAGATTGAAGGCATCCAGTCGGTTTGGCGCGTGCTGTCCGTGTTTGCTTTTGTGCCTGTATTCTGGGCCCTGTGGGACCAAAGCCAGTCGGAATGGGTGGTACAAGCCAAGTCCATGGACTTGAAATGGCTGGGCATCACCTGGGAAGCCGAGCAAATTTCCTTCGTAAATGCCGCCTTCATCCTGGCCTTTATTCCGCTGTTCTCTTTCGGCATTTACCCGGCCTTGAACAAAATGGGTATTAAGGTGACGCCTCTGCGCAAAATTGGCGCCGGCCTGATCCTTACAGCACTTTCATTCGTGGTGATTGCCATTGTTCAAAGCTGGATTGATGCCGGTGAAACGCCATCCATTTCCTGGCAAATCCTGGCATTCGTTATCCTCACTGCCGGCGAGGTTTTGATCTCTATCACCTGCCTGGAATACGCCTACACGCAGTCGCCCCCTACCATGAAATCGACCATCATGGCCTGCTACCTGCTGTCGGTAACCCTTGGCAACGTGATCGTATCCATTATCCAGACCAACATCAAGAACGGCGGCTTCTTTGCCCAGTTCCACGGCGCAGGTTTCTTCTGGCTGTTCACAGGCATCTGTTTTGCCACGGCATTGATCTTTATGTTCGTTTCTCCGCGTATCAAAGAACGCTCCTACATCGGAGGCGCATAAATAGTTGCTGTCCCGTTTGGCCGATTTTTTTCGGTATTCAAACGGAAAAAAGGAGGGTTCCGCAGGTTTTCACTTGCGGAACCCTTATTTTTTTTGTACTTTTAGCTTGTGCTAAGGGAAAATTTTAACATTTTTTCTGAACCATGTGTTTTTTCACATACTTGGTTTTGAGCATTTAACGTTTAGGATACGTACTGTCCTCCGGAACAGTACTTTTAATATCAATCCTTGAACAATTCTTTAATCTTACGAACACTCTCAAACCGACAACGCCATGGCAAGTGCTCGATACAAAATCCTGCTGGTCGAAGACGACCAAAATTTCGGCGATGTGCTCCGCTCTTACCTGGAGATGCACGATTATGAGGTCCACCTGGCCACCGATGGCGTTCAGGGCCTCGAAGCATTTCGCAAAAGCCATTACGACCTCTGTGTTTTCGATGTGATGATGCCCCGAAAGGATGGATTCACACTGGCCAAGGATGTGCGTGAACGCAATAAAGACGTTCCGATCATTTTCCTTACGGCTAAAACCATGAAGGACGACGTGCTTCAGGGCTTCAAGCTTGGCGCTGACGACTACATTCCCAAGCCCTTCAACTCGGAGGAATTGTTGTTGCGCATCCAGGCAGTGCTCAAGCGCGTGAATAAAAATCCTGATCCACGCGACGATCAGCGTGAGTTCAACATTGGCAAGTACCACTTCAACTTCCCGCTGCGTATTCTCACCTTCACTGAAGCCAAACCCGGCGAGGAGAATCAGTGGAAGCTCAGTCCCAAGGAAGCAGAACTGCTGAAACTGTTCTGTAAATACCTCAACGATGTAACGCCACGCTCAGAAGCGCTTACCAAGATCTGGCACGAGGATACCTACTTCACGGCACGATCCATGGACGTATTCGTGACCAAGCTCCGCAAATACCTGGCGCTTGACCCTGCCATTGAAATTGTAAATATTCACGGAAATGGCTTCCAGCTGCTGGTGCGCGAAGCTGCCTCAGCTTGAAAGGCACGAGGGACACAAAGGCACAAAGACTCGAAGAGGGTGTCTCGCAAGTAGCATTTTTAGATTTACCGCAGAGGCGGAGAGCCGCAGAGTTGTTTGTTACACCTCCGCGGCTCTCCGCCTCTGCGGTAAAAAATTACTTTTAAGACACCCTCCTATTTTTTACTTCGCTCGCGCCTTTGCGCCTTCGTGTCCTTCCTGCCTTTTCAAAAACAAAAGAGGGCGAAACGCTTCCGCATTTCACCCTCGATCCTGTTGTTTATCGTTTCTAATTGAACGATAATATGCTTTGCAATAGAAAGGTTTAGTCGAGCGACTGGTTGGCTATGTTAGCGGCAGCCACCAACTGCTGATATTCCTGTGGGGTAAGTTTGTCCATACAGAAATTGATCGGGTTGATGGGTTTGCCTTTATAATGTACTTCGTAGTGGAGGTGTGGCGCGGTGGAAAGGCCGGTGTCGCCTACTTCACCAATTTTCTGGCCCTTCTTTACTTTTTCTCCCTGGCGCACGGTGATTTTATGCATGTGCCCGTAAAGGGTAACATAACCGAAGCCATGGCTGATCTTTACGCAGTTACCATAACCGCTGTGCCATCCTGTTTCTAACACCACCCCGTCGCCAGGCGCTTGAATGGGGGTGCCTACACGAGCCGGGAAGTCCAGGCCGGCATGGAATTTTTTAAACTTATACACCGGGTGGATGCGGTATCCAAAGCCGGAAAGTGTACCGATGCTTTTTTGCAGTTTGTCTTCGCGTACAGGCTTGATACTTGGCAAAGATGCCAGCATTTTTTCCTGGTTGCGGGCCAGATCCTGAATGGTATCGAGGGATTTGCTTTGCAGCGCTAATTGGCGGCTGAGTGCGTCAATCTTATTGAGGGCTTCACCTACGACATTGCCGCTGAACTCAAAGCCTTCCAGTTCCGGGTGTGCTTCGTGGCCACCTATACCGGCATTCCATACATCCTGATCAATGGGATCCATTCCGAACACGGTGCGGTGTACGCTTGCATCGCGCTCCTGAATATTGCCGAGCACTTTGGACATCATATCCACCTGAGCGCTCATTTGCTTGTACTTTGCTTCCATCTGACTGATCTCGCGCATCAAATCTTCTTCGCGAGGAGACGGGAAGATGGTATAGAACACGGCAAGCATGGCAAGTGAAGTTACCACCACCACGGAAAAAAATCCGAAAGCCTGCCAAATACGGGTCTTAAGGGGAACAACTACTTTCTCGTAGGTAAGGGTGTGAATGTTGTAAACAAATTTCTCTTTCCTGCCCATGTTGTAGGTGTTTGCCGAGGAAATCAATTGATTCTGAGCCTCAGTTATTTCGAATCATTCCGGCGACAGAGAGCTTTAGATAAGTCTGATTTTGAAGGCGGAGGCCCTCCTGTGCCGCTGATTTACCCGGTTGGGTGAGCGTTCAATCGGCTCTGGAAGTTTGAGAGGCGCACAAAAGTAGCCACGAAAGGCGGCCTCTCAAAATTTTTCTTCAAAAAAAGCAAACTTTTCGTTGTAATTCGGGGATTACCCTGGTTTTTCTTGCAACAAAAACGGTTGTTTTTACCACAAAACCACAATAAAATATTCCCGATCTACCCTGCCGAAATGGTCTTTTTTAATTTTGTAGGGAGGGCAAACTAACAACAAGTTGAGGGTCTTTTCCAAATATTAGGAGGATTTTAACAACTTGCCCAAAACGCTTTTTTGAAATTACTGCCGTTTACTCGCTGGAAAGGTCCAGTATCATGATTTTTTTCCATATTTTGGCAGAAAGTCCCTGAACGAGTTGCTCCAGGTCGTTTACAGCATTCAGGATATCACGATCGTCGGTATTTTGGGCAAACAGTGCCGCCACCTTGGCGTCGAGCGCCAGTAACTCGGAGCAGTAATCCAGATAGCGCATCAGTTGGTGCCGCGACAGGTTGCGTTCAGGAGAATGTTGGGTTTCGGAAATTTTATTGCCAGATAACAGGAAGGCAGGATCCTTGGTCAACTGGTGCATATCCACCACATGGGCTATGCTGCGAAGTCGGTGGAGTGCGCGAAGCGCCATGCTGCGCTTGAGGCGGGCCTCAAGATTGACCAGGAAAAAGAGAGCCAGGCCCAGGAAAATTAATTCGTTTATGGCGGACTCCGTAGTCTGCAACAAATGCAAAATGCCACTCGCATCAAATTGAAAATTGCGGATCAATTGCCCCAGCGCCCAGGCAACCAACCATATCAGCAGCACTGAAGCCAGCAATGCTGCCAGCCGGACAGGCCAGATGGGGCCCTGCAGCCGCTTTGCCAACTCTTCCGACCTGGTTGCCAACTGCCTGAATTCCTGGCAAACGCCGAGCAATCCGGATTCGGGGAAACGCTCTGAAATGCGCCATTCCAGGCGCTCAAGCGTTTTGAGGATCGCTTCAGCTCGCAGGAGAGTGTAGCGTCCTTCTTCGGCGGTTTCCCGCCCGAACGGGTATAACCAGTTGAGCAGGTTCATACGATGTGTATGGAGCAGTCTTTTGGGATTTCACCACACTATCCTCCTGAAAACGGAGGTAAAAGCGCTACTTCGGCGTTTTCCGACAGCGATGCCTCTTCGTCTGCAATTTGCTTGTCCACTGCAATGACGTAACGCAGCGTTTTTAACTCCGGATATTCCTGCTCGAGGAATATCCGGAGTTCTGCCACTGTTTCCGGCCCCTGGATATCCTGTTCCGGACGGCGCAGGATATCGGCAATCTTTCCAAATGCCAGGATTTTCATCCAAAAAACGGGTTAATCGGTTTTCTTTTTTTCCTGCCTCACATTTGGAACAATGGGCTCCTGGCGGTTGGCTATTTCCCAGGCCACAAAAAAGGCCAGTTGAGCACGCTTGGCCATCACCTCGTAATTGAGCTTGTCCGGCGTATCTGTAGGGCGGTGATAGTCCGGGTGCACCCCATTGAAGTAGAAGATAGCCGGGATGCCCTTTTCTGTAAAATTATAGTGGTCGGAGCGCTCGTAAAACTTGTTGGGATCATCCTTGGCGTTGTACTTGTAGTCGAGCTCCAACTTGGTTTGCTCGCTGTTCACCATCTCATTGATGTTGTGCAGGTGCGTGCTGATGCGGTCCGAACCTATCACATAGATATAGTCCGGGTGGTCTTTGTGTTTCTCATCCACGCGTCCACTCATGTCAATATTGATGTCCACAAGGGTTTTATCCAGCGGGAACAAGGGAAACTCCGTATAGTATTTGGATCCCAGCAAGCCTTTTTCCTCTCCGCTTACCAGCATGCACACCACGGTACGCTTCGGACCAATGCCCTGTTTTTTGGCTTCCGCGAAAGCCCGGGCAATTTCAATGACTCCGGCAGTACCGGACGCATTGTCGTCGGCGCCATAATAGATCACCGTGCTGTCCGACATGCCCAGGTGGTCGTAGTGTGCCGTAACAAATACGAATTCCTTTTTCATTTTCTCGTCAGTGCCTTCGATAACCGCCAACACATTAGAGCCTTCAAGCATTTGCGAGGATTTGTCGAGGCGCAACTGCACCTTGGCTTTCACCTTGATCGGCTTGAATTTTCCGCCATCTTTCAGTTCGGCCAGCTCTTTCTCCACTTTAGAGGCTTTATCTCCCAGGATTTCCCTGGCAAGCGCCGGAGAGATGAAAACACCGGGAAGGAATTCATTGGCCATGGCTTCAGCGCCAGTGCCCACCGGTTTCCATCCGTTGGAAGAGATGGCTTTGCGGTTTTTCTTAAGGCTTTCCTCAAATTCCTGGTCGATGATGAACACCGCAGTTGCGCCTTTTTCCTTGGCCAATTGCACTTTTTTGCGCCAATCCAGGCTCCAGTTAGAGCGGAACTCTGTTCCGGTGAGCAGGGATTTTCCGTCCTTATTCAGCGGCTCGCCATTGTAAATGATCAGCGCTTTGCCGGCCACTTCGGTTTTACCGTAGTCGTTGTATTTCGGATCTTCAATGCCAAAACCGAGGAAAAGGAACTCCTTGATCTCCGTCAACGGCTGGTCCGGGGTGAACGCTGGGTACACATAAAAATCCTTGCGATGAGCAAATTCCTGATCGCCCACTTTTACAGCGATGTCTTTCCAGGTAACATTCTGAAGGAAAATTTTCTGGAAAAACCCTTTGTCGCCCTTGGGCGGAAGGCCGGCCTCCTTAAATTGCTGGGCGATGTATTGCGCGGCCATCTGCTGGCCTGGTTCTCCTGTTTCACGGCCCTGCATGGACTCGGATGCCAGGGCATACACCAGCGATTTGAGGTCGTTGGCGGAAATTCCTTTGGCGAAGGTTGTTCCATCGTTTTCCAGCGGAAAAAGGCGCCCTGGTTTAGCTTTACCAGGACCCGGGGTGTACACAGGCGCTGCCGGCGGCGCCGGTGCTGTTGGGGCTTGTTGGGGATCTGTTTGTGCCGTCAATAGTATTCCCGGCAATAAAAACAGTAGAAGAAGTTTAAATTTCATGTGTTGAGTATGTGATGTTTTTTGGACTGCCGTATGTTGATCAAGGTTCATAAGTCCAACCATCCAACATCCAAATTTCCGGCAATCCGAAGTCCAGCCTAACAATTTTTCGCGTAAAGCGTTCGATTTTGCCCTGAAAAGCAAAAATGGTGCCTGCCCTGGAAGGGAAGAGGCGCAAAGTTCGGGTAATTAGCCGTCTGAATTGTTTATCAAACGTTATTTTGCTCTTGTTGCGTTTGAGGGACGCCCTTCGTTGGGCTGGATAACAAAAAAGTCCGAAGGTTTATTGCATCCGTTCATCAGGAGGGTTCATCCGCCAGCTCTTTCACCTTTAACCCCGATGGCCAGTCCACCTCCGCAGCCTCTTCTTCGCTCACCTTCCAGAGTTGCGCCTTGAAACGAAGCATGGTAGCCTGCGTTTCGCTTTTGCGGATGCTGATTTCCATGCGTCCGCGGTCATCGAACGACTGTTGAACAACTTCCAGATCGAGTTTCTTAACGGCATTCATTACATCGGGCATAAGGGCATAATCAAAATCCAAAAGGAAGTGGTCTTTCACCAGATATTCCCTGATATCCCCGTTTCTCAATGATGCTGCGGCCGCTTCCCGGTAGGCTTGGATGAGTCCGGAGGCGCCCAGCAAGGTGCCGCCGAAATAACGCACCACTACAATCACTACATTGGTGAGGTTAAACGAATCAATCTGCCCCAGAATAGGCCGGCCGGCAGTTCCGCTGGGCTCCCCGTCGTCGTTGGCCCGAAAACGGGCGCCGTCCGGGCCCAGGCGCCAGGCAAAGCAATGGTGGCGGGCTTTGAAATGTTCCTTGCGCAGGAATTCCAGGTGCTCCAGCGCCTCTGCCTCTGTGCGTACAGGCCATGCATAGGCCAAAAACCTGCTGCCGCGATCCTTGAATTCTCCTGTGCTGGGAGCAGCCAGGCTGCGATAGGCGTCGTTCATAACAGACAGGCTTTTGTACAAACATTGATCATTAGGCAGACTACTCTGGTCAACCGCAAAGATATTAGCCACCCGGGTAGCAATGGGTTAATCTCCGGAACTATGTTTTCCAATCTGCCCTGAGTAGTCCATCAAGCGTATTAACCCCTATCCCGGATCAACTAATTCAGCAGTCATTTCGGACGAATTTTTCGCCTAAAATGCCGGATCATTTTGCAGCCGAGCAATAAACCAATAGCGTCTTAACTTTTTATTGCGCAAATACCATTCAACAAGAACCTATTTTTGCCCTCATTTTTGACCAAATTGGGATTTCTCCACACATGAAAAAACTCCTTTTCCTTGCGTTTTTAATGCCCGCCACCTTGTGGGCCTTTCAAAAGAATAACACCGCCAAAACTGCCCAGGCGCCAGCCAAAAGCAGCGGTAACAATGTCACGCTTACCTGCCGGCTTTACGGCACTAACAGCAGCGCGGATAAAGTGTATCTGTACGAACATGTTGGCCTCGCCAAAAAAATAGTGGCCAGCGCCGGCAAAAGCGGAGCCGACAGCTCCTATGTGCTCACTATTCCGGCCGGACCTGCGCGTTTTTACAGCGTAGGCGCCAACGAACAATCCACGGCCAGGATCATTCTCGGAGAGGAAAAACAGGTGACCCTCTGGGGCAACACCCAGTTCATGCATAAAGCCCGCACCGTTAACTCCCCGGCCAATAAGGCCATGGAAACGCTTCAGGAGCGCATCAGCCAGTTTGCCAGCGAAAGTGCTCAGGTACGTGCGCAGTTCAATGCATCTACCGGCAACATGCGCAAAACCATGGAAGAACGCGTGCTGCAACTTGGCCTGCGCAAACAAAAATTCCTCGATTCCCTGAAGACGGCCAATCCGCTGCTCTGGCGCTCCGCAAGTCTGCAAATGACCCCGGATTATGCCGGACAAGGCGGCTCTGAGTCCGATTTCTATGCCAAAGAATGGTTCCGTTACGCCAATCTGAGCGACAAATCCATTGAAACCATTCCCGACGTTTACACCGCTTTTGAAGCTTTTGTCCTGCAA
>JADZFI010000139.1 GCA_020850025.1 Saprospiraceae bacterium | reverse complement strand
CTGGCTCTGGGAATCCAGACGGTGTCTGCTTCGCACCATTCTCCGGCCCTGTAGCCGCTTTGCCGGCACATGGGTATGGGCGACATGTCGTCGTACGGCGGATCGAACCAGGCGCCTTCCTGCGGGAGCTGCTGAAAAATATCGAACAAGACCGGCGCTGCCATTTCCACCCCGATCAGGCCCGGGCGACCCTCGCCATCGGCGTTGCCCACCCAGACGCCCACAGCGTAGCGGGGCGTAACCCCTGCAGCCCAGGCATCGCGGAACCCGAAACTGGTGCCGGTTTTCCAGGCTACCTGTCTGCTGGCGCGGAAGAGCTCCCATTCGCCGGCACTGTTAGGGCGTTCTACTTCCCGCATGGCTTCGAAAGTGTACCAGATGGACCCGGCGCCCAGCAGTCCAGCCTCCTTGCTCAGGCGTGGCTTTTTGTTTTTTTCTAATGCCTGATACCGCACGGGCCGGAAATCGTCATCGGCATAACGGCCGTCGCGTTCGTAAAAACTGCCCAGGCGCCGGGCCATACAGGCATAGGTGTTCGTAATGTCGAGCAGATTGGCCTCTGCACCGCCCAGAATGAGCGACAAGCCATAATGTGCCGGCGGACGACTTAGGGTACTCAGGCCCAGTTTTTGGAGCCCGAAATGGAATTTTTCCAGTCCGTATTGCTGCAGCAGCAAGACAAAGGGCACATTGAGCGAACGGATCAGCGCCCGTTTGGCCGGAACGGCCCCGTCGTAGGTTTCGTAATAGTTCTCCGGCCGGTATTCACCCAACTGGGTGGGCACATCGTGCAGCAGGGCATTGGGGAAGATATCCCCGTTTTCCAGGGCAAGGGCATACAGGTAGGGCTTGAGGATGCTTCCGGTGCTGCGCGGCGCCGTGATCACATCCACCGACTCGCCGTGTTCCTTGCCGGCGCCGCTCACGTTGCCAACGTAGGCCAGCACCTCGCCGGTGGGCACATCCAGGATAATGGCCGCCAGGTTGTGGATGTCGTTTCCGCGGTAGAGTTCCTGCCGCCGACTCAGGATTTCCGTGCAGCGCTCCTGCAGGTGTTTATCTATCGAACTTTGGAACCTGACAATGGCCTGCCCCTGAAAAACGCCTTTTCCGGCAGCGGAAACAAACCGCGCAGGATTCAGGGTAATGGCATCCAGCAAGTGAGGGGCCAGTTGGGGCAGGGGCAGCGGCGCTTCCGGCAGGGGCTCTTCTTTGGCGTAGTCGCACTGGGAGGCATTGATCTTGCCCTGTTCGAACAGTTTTTGCAGCAAGTGATTGCGCTTTTGCAGCAAAGCGGTTCGGTTTCTGCCGGGGTGTATCAGCGCCGGACTGTTGGGCAACACTGCCAGGGTGGCGGATTCTGCCCAGGAGAGCAGGCCGGGCTTTTTGCCGTAATAGCGCCAGGAGGCGGCCTCCAAACCCACCACATTCCCACCGAAGGGGGCATTGGCAGCGTACAGGCACAGGATTTCCTGTTTGGAGCGGGTGAGCTCCAGGCGGGTGGCCATGAACACTTCCACCAGTTTTTCCCAAATGGTGCGTGAAGGGTTGTCACGTGCCAGGCGGATCACCTGCATGGAGAGGGTACTACCGCCGCTGACGATGCTTGCGTTTTTCAGGTTCAGCCAGAGCGCCCGCACCATACTTACCGGATCCACCCCGGGATGGTACCAGAAGCGTTTGTCTTCAAACGCCACCACGCAGTCCATGTATTTTCGCGGCAATGTATCCGTGGCAGGGAAACGCCATTGCCCGTCGGCAGCAATGCGTGCCCCCAGCAATTCCCCCTGCCGGTCTTCCAGCACCACGCTCAGCGGCTTTTGAAACAAAGGGCGAGGCAGGCAAAACAGCCACAGCAGCAACAGGAATCCCAGTACCATGGATACCCGTGGGTGTTGCCGGATGCGCAGTGTTATCCAGCCAACAAAGACTTGGAAGCCGGTGTTCAGCCGTGAGATCAGGGGGTGCATATTAGGCACGAAGATACGGTTTACGGTGGACGGTGGACGGTGGACGGTGGAACGATGTATCCCGGAACTCCGGTCCGGGCCGCTGATTAACAGGCACGGAGGGCCGGCATACAGCCGACCCTCCGTGTAGCGGCAGCGAAGCTGCCATAAACTTAGCGCCTTCGAGCCTTAGCGCCTTTGTGTCATTCGCGCCTTGCCTCGGGCTTAGTTCCTTCTCAAGGAGACAGGCATGGAGTTGTCGTAGTCGCCAGTGAGCACAGGGGTTTGTACGCCGGCGGTGTATTCGCGCACCTTGGCATAAACGTAGGTGTACAGTTCTTTGATGCTCACAATGAAATCATTGTTTGAATCGGCGGCGCCTTTCATGCCACGCAGTACGTAGTAGGTAAATACGCCCTGGCGCAGGCCGTGATCTTCCAGCGACAACTCTTCCGGCTTGGAGGACATAAGCAGAGCGATACCGCCATCGGTGTCTTCAAACGCCTGGTAGAAGCGCTGCAGGGAAACCGGCGCCGGTCCTTTTGAGGCAAACGAGCCGCTGTAGTCGAGCGTACCGCTGTGGCAGGCATCGGCGATACAGAGCTTGTGTTTGGCCTTGCTTTGCTTCAGTATCTGGCGGATCTCCTCATGACGGAGTTTATTGTTGAAACCGTCGAAATCAACCGGCAGGAAGCAGCCTTCCAGACCATGACCACTGAAGTAGAAGAGCACGACATCATTCTCGTCGGCTTTCAGGAACATGGAACGCATGGTGAGCAGGATATTCTCGCGGGTAGCGCCTTCGTCTACCAGAATTTCAATCTGATCGTCGGACAGTGCGCCGCCTTCCGGACTCTTCAAATGGGAGTAGAAGCGAAACGCATCGTCGTCGGTGAATTTCAGCGAAGGCATAGTGGTATACTTACCCACCCCTACTACTACGGCGTAAATTTTCACGCCGCTGCTCGGGTTGGAGCGCACCGGTTCGCTTGGAAGAGGCTCGTTGGAGTCCAGCTCCTTAATGGGCGAACCATTTACCCACACGGCGCCGTACACCCTGCCGCTGGCAAAGTACATCACGCCTTCGCCGTAGGGGGCATTATTGGCCCATTCGCCTTCATAGCGGTCGCCATTGGCATAGTAACAAATACCGCTGCCGTTGGGGTAGCCCTCTTTGAACTCACCCACCCAGCGGGAGCCGTCAGGGTAATCGTAATAGCCCTGGCCATTACGGCAGTAGGTGTTGCCGCAGTTGCGCAATCCAGCCACGTCCGGCCTCGCCGGGTTGAGCTTGGCATTGTCAGGCTTGGTCTGGCTGTTCGGTTTTGCTGCAGGAGGTCTGTTGCCGGCATTCTGGCGGTTGTTACCGGAGCCGGCAGCCACCACTGTTTCCCGGCTGGGAGCGCCGTCCTGGCGATCCACCAGTTTGCCCTGGCTCCAGGTACCGCTCTTGCGGTCTCCATCAGCGAGATAGAGGGTGCCAACACCATGTTTTTTGCTTTTTTTCCAGCTGCCTGAATAATAAGCGCCATCGGCATAGTACATCGTGCCCTGACCATCGAATTCGCCATTAACGAAGTTACCCTCGTAGCGCTCTGTGGTTTTGAAGAAGTACTTTCCCATGCCATTGGGGTAGTCGCTGGCCCAGCGGCCCACGTACCGGTCGCCGTTGATGTAGGTGATGGTTCCATCTTCACCGTGTTTTTTCCCCACGCTGAAGGGCCCTTCATACACACTGCCATCGGCATAAGTCATTTTGCCCTTGCCATGCCGCAGGGCATTCTGGAACTGACCAGTGTACTTGGAAGTAGCAGAGTACCGGTAGGTACCGATGCCGTTTTGACAATTGCCACTGATACACTGCGCAGTGGCTTGAAAGGAAGTTGTGCCGAGAATAAAGAGCGGCACAATAAGGCGGATAAAGAGATTAAGCCCCTTCATGTTTAACGGAATTTTGAATTTGTGCAAAAGTGCGAGTAAACGAAGGGTGCAAGCAAAGTGTGAATCAGAATTGATTAAACACGTTCCGGAGAACGGGTTCAAACGTCGGTTAAGGAAATTTTTAATGTCTAATGACCGAGGCGGATTATGAATACGACGAAAGAACAACTTAGAAGACCTAATATTGTGCCATTCGCATTACATTCAATTCAAATTTGTAACTTTGTGCACCCTCTGGGGAAACTAATATTTTGATTTTCAATCACTTGAAAAATTTTTAAAACGATGTTAAAAAGTGTTTTTTTTAGCCTGTGTACCCTTGTCTGCCTCAGCGCCTGCGCTCAAACTCCGAAAGGCGACGGCAAACATTTCGGCGCTACGATTACTGCCGAAGGAGCTATATCCTACGATGAGGTGATGGGAAAAATGACCAACACCGACTCCCTCAACATGAAGGTTACCGGAAAAGTGAAAGAGGTTTGCCTGAAAAAAGGCTGCTGGATGACGCTTGTTTCCGACAAACCCGGATACCCTGAGATGCGCGTAACCTTTAAGGACTACGCGTTTTTCATGCCCAAGGACTTGTCCGGCAAGCGTGTTGTGATTGACGGGTTTGCGCGCGTGGAAACCACTTCCGTGGAAGTCCTTCGCCACTATGCGGAAGATGCCAAAAAATCGCCGGAGGAAATTGCTGCCATTACGGAGCCCAAGCGAGAAGTATCTTTCGAGGCGGCCGGCGTATTGATTCTGGATTAAAATTCCTGTATTCGGCAATTATCGTCGACTGACAGGATGTTCAGATGTGTTTGCTTTCGAAGTGAATGAGCCAAAGGTATGTT
>JADZFI010000138.1 GCA_020850025.1 Saprospiraceae bacterium | reverse complement strand
GTTGTAGAAATAGAACGTGGAAGGTTTGCCACCTGCCACCGGAGCCGGAGCCTTGGCCGGGGCTGCCGGTTGGGCTGCCGCACCTCGGATAGCAGCCGCCTGCTCGGCCTCGCGTTGTTTCTTAATGGTTTTGGCCAGCTCCTTTCGCTGCTCTTCATCCATATTGAAGATCCGGACAATACTGTCGTTGGCCTCAATGGTCTGCAGCAGACGGGCTATGTCTTTAAGGTTATTTGCATAATCTGTGGCGCGTTTATGCCGGACATCATCTACGGATAAAACAGTGAGGGTACTGTCGTAATAAGCTTTGGCCTGTACAAACTGCTCTTCTTCGAAGTAGATATCTGCCAGCTTGAGGTAAGCTTCAGCCCTTTGGGCAGGATTGTTTTTATTAAAAGCAACCGATTTGCGCAGATAAGTGATGCCCTCTTTTTTATTGCCATCGCGCAGGGCTATTTCGGCCATGGCAAAGTACAACTGATCCCGGTATTCCTGGTTTTTGGCATCTGAAGCCAGGCGCTCGTAGTTTTTCAGCGCAGCATCGCTGTTTATCTTGCCATTTGCCCAACCTGCTGTTGTTTGTTGCATCCGCGCATTGAACTCCATCTCATAGGCCGGCTTGTTGTCCAATACCTTTTCGTATGCAGCATAGGCATCCTGGTACCGACCCGAACGCTCGTACAACTGCGCCAGGATGAAAGAGAGTCGGGCGCGACGTTTTTTACTGTCGCTTAATTCAATGGCCTTGGTAAGCGGCTCAATGGCCCGATCGTACTTTTTTTGCTTGATAAACAGGCGCGCTTCTGCTTCTGCGAGTTCATCCTGGAGCTTTTGGGGGAAGAAGCGATCTTCCCAAAGTTCACGAAACAAAAATTCCGCCTCGTCGTATTTATCCCGTTCGGTCAGGGTACGTCCGTACCAGATCATAGCCGACGGGAAATCGTGTGTACGGCCCATGGGTTGGGCGTACGGACTTTTTCCGGTGAGTTTGAGTTCTTCGCTGTCCTTGGGTTTTGGGTTTTCTGCGGGCTTGACGGTAGATTTTTTGGGTTCTGGGGTGGTTTTAATGCCTTTCTTTTTGTTTTTGGCGGCTTTCTTTTTGGCTGCTGCTTTTTTCTTGCGTTCTTTTTCCAGCTTTTTCTTCCTTTCAGCCGCTTCTTTTTTCTTTTTGGCAGCCGCCTTTTTGCGGTCGGCGGTTTTTTGCTTGGATGATTTTTTGGATTTCATCTTGGATTTGGAATCACGGCGCGGATCCTGCTCTTCCTTGATGAATTTATAGGTAGCCTCTGCTGTTTCGTAATCGCGTTTCATGAACTGGGCTTTGCCCATGAGCCCGTAGTTGTCGTCGGTCCAGTTGCCGGGCCGGTGCAGGGTAATGCCTTTGGCTGATTTCTGGATCACTTTGTCCAGATCGCCGCGCATGCCGGAGGGGTCGGCTGCAGCATCCGGGTAGATTTCAAGAATCTGACTGTAATTGTCTTTGTGTTGTTCCTCGAGTTTGGCCGTTGTTAGCCGGAACAACTCATCGGCATTGAACCAATAGTTGTATTTATTGGTGAAGGAGTGGTAAAACTTCTTGCTTTTGTTGGTTTCCTGCCCTTTTTTCTTGGTTGTTACACAGGCTGTGACAAATATCATGCACAGCAGCGCAACAGCCGGAAGGGCTATTTTCCACAAATTTTTCATGTCAATATTCTTGAAAAGCAGGTTTGGATTCAAAATGCCCAATGCCACCTTAGAGCCTGTTCACATGTCAGTTGTCAGGCTCTAATACTTCAGGCTGGTGATTTGGCGCTTTTTAGGTCAAACTGGTTGCCCGCAACTGCGCATTACTGCAAAAACTATTCCCCAAATACGGAAGTGGCCCTTTGCTCCAGTTCCGCCATGGAAAAAATATCCGTGAGCCTGGCTTCCACCTTGAATATACCATCGCCGTACTCTTTCCGGTAATAGACCAGGCCAAGACCTTTGGCATACCATTCCTCTCCACTGCTTTCCACCGGCTCAATGTTTTCTTTGGCATTGCCGATGGATTCGCTCAGGCTAAAACGAATACAGGGATACTTCTTCCCGTCGTATTCAAAATCTGGGGCATCGCCCAGAAAACGCCGCTTGCGCTCGACTATGACGGTCGAGCCCGGATCGTCGGGAGGATTAAATTGCAACCTGAAGGCAAAAACGCTGCTGGAATCCGATACCGTGAAAGGGAATTTATTGGCAGCTTCAATAACCGTGCGGGTATGTATTTGCCCTCCCTCCACTTCAGGATCGGCGGCAGCTTCGTATAAATGACTCTCTTTGGCCAAAGCGCCACTTTTTACAATTTTTTCCCGAATGATCTGACCTATCTGAAAACGGTGATCATAGTAGGTTCCGACCAAAAAAAGGCCGCTATCGCGCACAAATGCCCGGTAATACCAGTACTCAGGCATAATGGAATCGTTCTGCGACACGATATATTCATAAACTTTTCCGCTTTTAAGGTTTTTTACCGGAAAGTAATAAGCAGTAATATCGCGTTTACTCTCGTCGCCGCAGGCAACCAGAATGCACACGCTTAATACTCCTAAAAAACCTGATATTGTACGCACAGGAAAAATTTTGGCACAAAGAAAGCGAATTTACACAGGCAACCCGCCGGGCATGCTTTGCGCCATCTCACTGCACCATTAAAAACTGGATTTTGATCATGAAAAATCAGCTTTTACTCCTACTTCCGGCGCTGTTTTTTAACACCATCCTGTCTGCTCAAAGCTCGTTCCCCGTGGAACGCCAGCTTCAATGGACCGATAAAGCTACGACCTATATCCTGGCCGACGGAAGCCTTATGGAAGTATGGAAATTCGAAGGCTGTACTTTCGGCGATGAGGCGCGCAGCCTGCCCGTCTTCTTCGAACGTTTTGCCATAAATGGCCCTTCCGACATTCAGGCGGAACTGGTTTCGGTGCAATGGGAATCATTTTCCAAGAAACGCTCCCCGGATGATGTCTTTTTGAGCGAAAATCCGGTTATCACCACACTAACAGAACAGGAGCGCAACCGGTTTTTCGGACGGATCAAGTTCATCCCGGTGCGCAAAAACGGCAATTCCTTCGAGCGCGCCAGAAGCTTTACCCTTAATGTAAAGGTAACCCCAAAGCCTGTTCCTCCCAGCCCGGCGCTGGATCGCAACGGATTTACCTATACCTCGGCCCTCAGCAGCGGCAATATTTACAAATTTGGCGTAGCCCAAAACGGGATTTACAAGCTCGACTACGCTTTTTTGAAAAATGATCTCGGT
>JADZFI010000137.1 GCA_020850025.1 Saprospiraceae bacterium | reverse complement strand
GAGGAAAACTACCTCATGCAGAAGTTTATCCGGGCGGTAATCGGCACCAACAACATTGACGGTTGCGCGCGGGTATGTCACTCGCCAACGGCCATCGGTATGCAGCGTTCCTTCGGAACGGGTGCTGCCACCAACTCCGTAGCAGATATCAAGGAAACAGATTGCATCATGGTCATCGGCGCCAACCCAACGGAGGGCCACCCTGTAACCGGGGCCAAACTGCGCCAGTTTGCCATGAAAGGCAAGCCTACCATTGTGGTGGATCCTCGCCGCACCGAACTGGCCAAATACGCCACCATTCACCTGCAATTGCGTCCGGGCACCAACATTGCCGTGCTGGATATGATGTTGTATTACATCATCAAAGACGGCCTCACGAAAGAAGATTTCATCGAAGCGCGCACGGAAGGATATGAGGAATTTAAACGCAATATCCTGAATATCAACCTGGATGAACTGGAGGAAGTATCCGGCGTGCCACGCGAACAGGTGCGTGCAGCGGCAAAATTGTACGCTTCCGCGCCGAAAGCCATGCTGTTCCACGGTCTGGGCGTAACAGAGCATTACCAGGGCACTTACACCGTGATGCAGATTGCCAACCTGGCCATGATTACCGGTAATGTGGGCAAACCAGGCTGCGGCGTGAACCCGTTGCGCGGACAAAACAACGTGCAGGGCATGGCCGATATGGGCGTGCAGCCGTACCAGGGCGCCGGTTATCTGGATATCACCGACCCAAAAGTCAACGAACTGTACAACAACTTCTACGGGGTGAAAGTGCCCATGGAAGCCGGACTCAAGATCCCTCAGATGTACGACGCCATGATTGAAGGCAAATTCAAAGCGCTCTGGATCATGGGCGACGACTTGGTACAATCAGATCCGAACACCAACCACGTATTGAAAGCCATCAAATCGCTCGATTTGCTCATTGTGCAGGAGATTTTTATGACGGAAACGGCCAAACATGCCGATGTGATCCTGCCGGCAGCCGCCTTCCTGGAAAAAGAAGGCACCTTCACCAACGGCGAACGCCGCATTCAGCGGGTAAACAAAGTGGTGGAGCCCATTGGTGAAACCAAAGCCGATGGGCAGATCATGGTAGACATCATGAACCGCATGGGCTACAAACAAGCCCCATACACTGCCAAGGGCATGCTGGAAGAGATCTCTCAGATCGTGCCGTTCTTTGCCGGCGTGAAGTGGGACGAACTGGGCGAACAAGGCAAACAATGGCCCGTACAGCCCGACGGAACCGATACCAAAATCCTGCACACCGATACCTTCAAGCGCGGAAAAGGCAAATTCCAGTTCCGTGAATACGTGGAAAGTCCGGAAATCCTGGCATATGGCAAGGATTATCCATACATCCTCACCACCAACCGTGTGCTGGAGCACTACAACGCCGGCACCATGACCCGCCGCACGCCCAATGTGGAAATCGTAACAGAAGACGTAGTGTTGATCCACCCGGAAGACGCGGCCAAACACAACATCTCCGAGGGCGACTGGGTATGCATCGAATCAGACCGCGGCAAGGTGGACATCAAGGCCAGAATTACCGACGAGGTAAAACCTGGCGTGATCAGCACCACCTTCCACTTCCCGGAACTGCTGGTCAACATCGTCACCTCCAGCATCAGCGACAGCGAAGCCAAGTGTCCGGAGTTCAAGGTAGTGGCCGTGAGGATTCGGAAGGCGAGGAGGGTGGAGGAAAGGCATGTGGGGGTGTGAAGTACATGATTGAAGAGTACATGAGTACATGAGGGAAGAGGGAGGGCGCTAGGTTGCTTACCCGCAACGGACGACTGGGTGGGAAACTTGGTTATTCGTTTTGGGTAAGCAACTCTACTATGCTAAATTATTAATTTATAGACTCATATTAATTGCAAATGCTCATTTTTGCAGTAATGAAATGCTATGCACAAAAAACTACTTTCAGAAAGGGATATTTGTACAAAATTTATCACCCCTGCCATTGAAAAATCTGGGTGGGACTTGAAACGACAGGTTAGAGAGGAAGTCTCCTTCACCGACGGGCGCATCATTGTACAAGGGAAACTATATGCAAGGGGAAAACGAAAACGCGCCGATTACATCCTTTACTATAAGCCTAATATCCCCATTGCCATTATTGAAGCCAAAGAAAATAACCTTCCCATGGGTGCAGGAATGCAACAAGCCTTGAAATACGCCCAAATCCTGCAAATCCCCTTCGTTTTTTCTTCTAATGGTGACGGCTTCCTTTTTCACGACCAAACGGTTGAATCCGGAACGATTGAACAGGAACTATCCCTCGATGAATTTCCTTCCCCTGACACACTTTGGCGCAAATATTTAAAGAAAAACGCCTTGGATGCGCCACTTGAAAAAAAAATCGTGGAGCAGGAGTATTACACCGATGGCAGCGATATGGCGCCTCGCTATTATCAGGTAAATGCGGTGAATAGAACGATTGAAGCGATCGCACGCGGGCAGGAGCGGATACTGCTTGTCATGGCTACCGGAACCGGAAAAACATACACGGCATTCAACATTGTCTGGCGACTGTGGAAAGCCGGTATCAAAAAGCGCATCCTTTTTCTGGCCGATCGAAACGCACTTTTGTCACAAGCCAAAAACGGCGACTTTTCCCCCTTTGGAAATGACATCATGCACATTATCAAGCAACGTAAAACTGATAAGTCTTATCAAATTTACTTCGCGCTTTATCAGGGCTTGACAGGCAATGAGGACTGGAAAAATGTCTATACCGAATTTAGTCCCGATTTTTTTGATTTGGTCATCATTGACGAATGCCACCGGGGCAGTGCTGCCGAGGCATCCGCCTGGCGGGATGTGTTGGCGTATTTCAAATCCGCCACTCAAATCGGGCTGACGGCTACCCCCAAAGAAACGAAGGACATTTCCAATATGGAGTATTTTGGCGAGCCTGTTTATACCTACTCCCTTCGACAAGGTATTGACGACGGCTTTTTAGCCCCTTACAAAGTGGTGCGCATCGCTTTGTCGGTAGATGAGGGCTGGCGACCAACCAGCGGCCTTATAGACAAGTACGGCTACGAGGTACAAGACCGAATTTACAACCTGAAAGACTATGACCGCAATTTGGTCATTGACGAGCGGACACAAAAAATAGCCCAAAAAATCACCGAGTACCTGAAAGCAACCGACCGCTTTTCCAAAACCATCGTGTTTTGTACAGATATAGAGCACGCCAACCGAATGCGCACGGCCCTCATCAATGAAAATGCAGATCTGGTGTCCAAACACCCCAATTACGTGGTGAAAATTACCGGTGACGATGAGGTGGGCAAAATGGAATTGGATAATTTTACCGATGTGGAAGAAAAACTCCCGGTCATCGCCACGACCTCCAAAATGCTGACTACCGGGATCGATACCAAAATGGTCAAACTGATCGTGCTGGAATCCAACATCGAATCCACTACCGAATTTAAACAAATCATCGGGCGCGGTACGCGCATTCGCGAAGCGGAAGGCAAGGTATATTTTACAATCATGGATTTTCGCAAAGCGACCAATACGTTTGCCAGGCCTGATTTCGATGACGACCCCGTGCAGATTTACGAACCCGGCTCGCAAGACCCGGTCGTGCCACCGGATGTTGATCCCAACAGCATTGGGCTGGAAGATGAACCCGGAGCATCTGATTACCCCACAGCCCGGGAGCAAATACTGCTCGATGAAATGCCGGAGGACGCGCCACGAAAGTATTATATCAACAATATCCCGGTATCGGTGGTACAGGAGCGCGTGCAATATTATGGCTCCAATGGCAAACTCATCACCGAGTCGCTAAAGGATTACACCCGAAAAAACATCAAACAGGAATTTTCCTCCTTAGATGCTTTTCTGCAAAAATGGCACACGACCGAGAAAAAAGAAGTATTCGTCAAAGAATTGGCCGAGCATGGGATTCTTTTGGATGCCTTGCAGGAAGAAACAGGCAAAAACCTGGATCCATTTGATCTGATTTGCCACCTGGCTTTCGATCAGCCCGCCCTCACCCGCCAGGAAAGAGCCGACCAGGTGCGGAAACGCAACTACTTCACCAAATACGGCGAAATGGCCCGAAAAGTGCTGGAAAGTCTCTTGGAAAAATACGAAAACGAAGGCATTTTTTCCATCGAAGAAGGAGGCGTACTTAATGTGGTGCCTTTCAATCAATTAGGCTCGCCGGTGGAACTGGTACGCGCTTTCGGGAAAAATGCCGATTTTGAACAGGCCGTGAAAGAACTTCAACAAGAAATTTATAAAACCGCTTAATCCCAATAACCCATTTTCTCTATGGATAACCTTCCGATTATCATTTACAATACAGCCGACGGCAAGGCCAATGTAACCCTTTTCGCCCGCGACGGCAGCGTGTGGATGAACCAAAACCAACTCGCCGAACTTTTTGACACCTCTAAGCAAAACATAGGGCAACACATTGCCAATATACTGGAAGAGAAGGAGTTAGATGAAAATTCAGTTGTAAAGAATTTCTTTACAACTGCCGCCGACGGCAAACAATACGAGGTAGCCTTCTATGCCTTGGAGATGATTTTGGCCATCGGTTTCCGGGTGCGCAGCAAGCGGGGCACCCAATTCAGGATTTGGGCCAACCAACACCTCAAATCCTATATGGTCAAGGGCTTTGTCATGGATGACCAAAGACTCAAAAACCCGGACGGTCGCCCCGATTATTTTGATGAATTGCTTGAGCGCATCCGCGATATACGGGCATCCGAAAAGCGCTTTTATCAAAAATTAAAGGATTTGTTCGCGCTGAGTACTGACTACGATGCCTCCGACAAAACGACGCAAATGTTCTTCGCCGAAACCCAGAACAAACTACTCTACGCCGTCACCAACCAAACCGCAGCAGAACTGATCCTCGACCGTGCCGATGCTAATCAACCCAATATGGGCCTGACGGCTTGGAAAGGCAACGTCGTGCGCAAACAGGACATTATCATCGCTAAAAACTACCTCCAACAGGATGAAATAGATACCCTCAACCGCTTAGTCGTTATTTTCTTAGAAACTGCCGAACTTCGCGCCAAAAACCAACAAAGCATTACCATGGCATTCTGGCGCGAAAACGTGGACCGCCTGCTGGCTTTTCAGGACAAAAAAATCCTGCAAAACGCCGGATCGGTCACGCATGAGGCGATGGAACAAAAAGTCAGGGAAGTATATGATCAATTTGACCAGCGCCGAAAAACGGCCGAAGCCGCAGCCGCAGATGCGCAAGACCTCGAAGAACTGAAAGCACTGGAACAACAAATCAAGGACAAAAAAGCATAAATCAATTGTATGAGTAACATCACAGGCATTATCAAATCCATTCGCGACATCATGCGCAAAGACACCGGCGTGGACGGCGATGCGCAGCGCATCTCGCAAATGGTCTGGATGCTTTTTATGAAAATCTTTGCCGATAAGGAGGAAGAGTGGGAAATTACCATCAAAGGCTACAAAAGCCCCATTCCCAAAAAACTAAAATGGCAATCCTGGGCCGCCAATGCGGAAGGACTGACCGGCGAGGCACTGATTAATTTTATCAACAACGACCTCTTCCCGGGACTTAAAGAATTGGATGCCGCCCAAAACGACCAGGCTAAAATCGTGCGCGCCGTATTTGAAGATACCTACAACTACATGAAAAACGGGACCCTGTTCCGACAGGTGATCAACGAAATCAACAAAATTGACTTCAACAAATCCGGCGACCGACACGTTTTCAACGACATCTATGAAACCATCCTGAAAGAACTGCAAAGCGCCGGTTCCTCCGGCGAATACTACACACCCCGCGCCGTGACGCAGTTCATGGTAGACATCATACACCCGAAATTGGGCGAATCCCTGCTCGACCCGGCCTGCGGAACGGGCGGCTTCCTCACGTGCAGCATTGACAAACTGCGCGAACAAGCCAAAACGCCGCAGGAACTCAACGCCGTGCAACACGCCATCAAAGGCATCGAAAAAAAGCCGCTGCCGCACTTGTTGTGTACTACCAACCTGATGCTCAACGGCTTCGACCTGCCCGCCGTGCGCCGCGACAATTACCTCGCCAAACCTTACCAGGACTGGGGCAGCAAGGACAAGGTAGACATCATCCTCACCAATCCGCCCTTCGGCGGCACGGAAGAAGACGGCACGGAGCAGAACTTCCCGCAGAAATTCCGCACAAAAGAGACTGCCGACCTGTTTCTCGCCCTGATCATCAAACTCCTGAAACCACATGGCCGCGCTGCCGTGGTGCTGCCCGACGGCACGCTGTTCGGCGAAGGCGTAAAAACTCGACTGAAAGAAGAATTGCTCGAAAAATGCAACCTGCACACCATCGTGCGCCTGCCCAATGGCGTATTTGCGCCGTACACGGGCATCAAAACCAATATCCTGTTTTTTGAAAAAGGCAGCCCCACCAAGGAAATCTGGTACTTCGAGCATCCTTACCCCGATGGCGTAAAAAACTACAACAAAACCCGCCCCATAGACATCAAAGAGTTTGATTTGGAAAAAGCGTGGTGGCATCATCGCGTGGAAAATGAATACGCATGGAAGGTACCCGTGAAGGAAATTGAGAAGCGGGGATTTAATTTGGATGTGAAGAATCCACATTCTGATGAAGTCTCTGAAACGATGACAAGCGTCGAAGTGCTTAAAAAAATTGAACGGAATGTGAGCCGGATTCAGGAATTAGTTTCAATCATAAAATCAGAAATCAAATGACTTGGAGAAAAGTAAAAGTGAGTGAATTCCTGACGGAAAGAGCAAACAGATTTTATCCTGATGAAGCGAATAGATTAGGGCTACAAAGGGTTGGAAAAATTGATTTCTCTGGAAATATTCACCTAGTTGCTGACAAGTCAACAAAAACAGGAATGATATTGGTTAAAAAAGGAGACTTGCTTATTTCCGGTATAAATGCCGAGAAAGGCGCAGTTGCAATTTATGATTTTGACGAAGACGCACTCGCAACTATACATTACTCTTCATATACTTACGACGCTCGGAAGATAAATATAACCTTTTTAAAATGGTTCTTAAAAAGTCCAGCATTCAAGGGTATATTGAACAGTAATGTAGGCAACGGAATAAAGACAGAGATAAAACCAAAGCGTTTTTTGGCTTTGGAAATGTACTTACCAGAGTTGGGGGAACAAGAAAAAATCGTCAAGCATATACTAGCCATTGAAGGAGAAATTGGAGACTTGCTGTCAATTGCCAATGATAATATTACGCTCGCTTCCGCCCTCCGCCAGTCCATCCTCACCGAAGCCGTACAAGGCCAGCTCACCGCCCAATGGCGCAAAGAAAACCCCAACCAGGAGCATGCCCGCGAACTGCTAAAACGCATCGCCGTTGAAAAAGCCCAACTGATCAAAGAAAAGAAAATCGGTAAGGAAAAACCGCTGCCGGCGATAAAGGAGGAGGAAGTGACGTATGAGCTGCCGAAGGGGTGGGTGTGGTGTTATATGCAGGATTAGTGTCAAAATATTTCATCTGGGTCAACACCATCAAGTCAGTTTTGGAGAGATTCTGGAGTCCCATATTTAAAGGTTTATAATATTCGAAGTCAAAAAATAGATTTCAGATATAAGGAACAGTACATTGATTT
>JADZFI010000136.1 GCA_020850025.1 Saprospiraceae bacterium | reverse complement strand
GATCAAAGACAAAGCCATCAACAAACTCCGGGCTACGAGCCGAAGCAAATTGCTGAAGACTTACCTAGGAGCCTAAGCAATATACACCACAAAAAAAATGAGTCATCCCATGCCGGGGTGACTCATTTTTTTTGTGGAAATTGGTACCTCGAATAGGTCCAACCTAAATAACGATGAGCCATCCCCAACAGGTGGGAATGGCTCATTCATGTTATTATTAACTACCTGTCGGTTAGTTTTTGAAGTAAGCAGCCGGTACTTTGCCGCCTTTCTTAACCACATCAAGACGCTTTTTGAACTCCATATAAAGCGCATCATCTTCCTTACGGCCATAGGCCTGCAGCAGAGCCGCAAGTACGTTCTGATCGTTAGGTTCCAGACTTTCAGCTTTCTGGAAATATTTCAGCGCCTCATCCACACCCACCAACATTTGGCCTTTCAGTTCCTGATAGCGCTTTTGGCCGGCAGAAGTAGAGAAGCTGGTGGCATTCATTTCCTGGGCAAGGATATTGGTTTCGTTGTAGAGCAAAGCGCCCAGAGAATAGTAGAAATCCACGTTTTTAGGATCCAGATCGATGGCCATTTTGTAGTTTTTCTTGGCCAATTCGCCATACTCCTTCAGTTTTGGAGCGCGCTGCTCGCGGGATTGAAGGGTGTCTTCCAATACCGTAGTGAAGAGATTGTTGTACACATCGCCCAGTACCCGGTAAAGATTGTCATTATTCGGCTCCTTTTTAATGGCTTGCTCAAGGGAACCGGTCAGCTCGCTCAAACGACCCTTTCCAAGGTAGTAATTGATCTCGGCAAACAGCAGTGAGCTTTCTTCAGGGAATTTCTTGCGGCCTTCCTGCAGGACTTTCAAGGCGCCTGCTTCGTCTTTCAGTTCATTGCGGCAGTTGTACAATCCTTCATAAACTGCAACGCTATCGGTGCCTTTGTTGTACAACTCCTCAAAGTATGGAAGTGCATCGGAATGACGCTTGGCCAGTGTAGCCAGCAAACCGGTGAAGTACACTTGGTCGTTGTATTCTTTGGCGTCGTCCAGAATGCTCTTTTTCTTATTGGCCTTGAGTATGGTATGCGCATCAATAGACGCCTTGAACGCAAGGAATGCTTTGTCGAACTCCTTCGTATTGTATTTGCCAACGCCAATGTTTACCACTTGAGGCTGCATGGCTGCAATACCATCTATTGCCTGTTCTTTTTCGTATTTTTTAGCGGTAGGAACTTCCAGCGCTGTTTTGTAGGCATAAATTGCTACCAAAGCATCATTATCGCCGGAGAGCTTGGTGGCAGGATTGATGCTTTTCATAGCCATCTCGTTCTGAAGACGAGTGCTGTATACATCACCTTTTACCAGCCATGCAGAAGCCGTAGCCTGAGCTTCAGGCGTTTGCAACGCCTGCTCAATTTTGGTAACGGCCTCAGTCAACTTGGAGCCATTGCCGGCCGGATCCTGATTATAGGCTGCCAGGGCTTTGCCTGCAGATTTTGCAAGTTTCGCACCGTCTTCCTGAGCCTGGGCGACTCCAACGGTTAACAAAAAGCCCGCTAGGGCAAAAAGGACTTTTTTCATTGTTTCAGTCAAAATTTAATTGGTTGAATATCCATACAGACGTTAAAAGCCCAAAAAAGATTTACAACGTCTTGTTAATGTATTGAATGCCGGCAGCTGTGCAGCTTTACCGGCACTCAATCCTGATTGGTACGCTGAGTATTATTCCTCCGATGTGGATTCCTCCGGAGCCTCTTCCGCAGCAGCTACAACTGTGACATCGGCAATGGAATCATTATCCTCCAGACGGATCAGTTTGACACCCTGAGTAGCACGCCCCATGACGCGCAACTCATCCGCCGCAGTCCGTATGGTGATGCCGGAAGACGTGGTTATCATCAGATCATCCTGATCCGTTACTGTTTTAATAGCCACCAGGTTGCCTGTTTTAGAGGTTATATTAATGGTTTTCACCCCTTTACCACCTCTGCTTTGTACGCGATAGTCTTCCAGGGCAGAGCGTTTGCCCATACCGTTTTCTGAAACGACCAGAATAGAGGTGGTCGTATCTTCCGGATCAATGCAAACCATACCCACTACTGCGTCTCCACCTTGATCATCCACCCAGATTCCGCGCACCCCGGCAGCAGTACGGCCCATTGGGCGTACATCCTGCTCATTGAATCGGATGGCTTTGCCGCTTTGAACGGCCATGATCACCTCATTTTTGCCATTGGTAAGCTTGGCTTCTATCAGGGCGTCGCCTTCATTAATCTCGATGGCATTGATACCACCCTGACGCGGACGGGAATAGGCTTCCAGCAGTGTTTTCTTGATCTGGCCGCGACGGGTACAGAAGGTGATGTAGTGGTTGTTGAGGAATTCCTCATCGTCCAGTTTGCGCACAATGATGTAAGCGCGCACTTTGTCTTCTTTAGGAATATTCAACAAGTTTTGTATCACCCTTCCTGCGGTAGCTTTGGCGCCTTCCGGAACTTCGTACACCTTTAGCCAGAAACAGCGGCCGCTTTCCGTAAACAGCAACATTGTTTGGTGCGTAGTGGCCGTGAACATGTGCTCCACGAAATCCTCATCGCGGGTGCGAACCCCCTGAGCACCCCGTCCGCCACGTCCCTGGGCGCGGTATTCGGAACTGGGTGTGCGTTTGATATAACCTGCATGGCTGATGGTGATCACCACCTCTTCGTCTTCAATCAGGTCTTCAATGCTGATATCCGCCTCGTCAATTTCAATGGCCGTGCGGCGCCCGTCGCCATAACGGTCTTTTATTTCTGTTGTTTCGCTTTTGATGATACCGCGCTGCAAGCCTTCATCAGCCAGGATAGCCTTCAATTCGGCAATGCGTTTCATCAGTTCATCATATTCCAGCTTGATCTTGTCGCGTTCCAGGCCTGTAAGTTGTTGCAAGCGCATGGCCAGGATGGCTTTTGCCTGGATTTCAGTCAACCCAAACTTGGTCATCAATCCTTCCCGGGCCTCGTCGGCATCTTTGGATGCACGGATGAGCGCAATCACTTCATCCAGGTGGTCGAGTGCAATCAACAGGCCTTCCAGAATGTGCGCACGTTCCTCTGCTTTGCGCAATTCATATTTTGTGCGGCGAACGATCACATCCAGACGGAATTTGACAAACTCATCAATCAAATCCTTGAGATTCAGCGTTCTTGGCCGACCATTGACCAGGGCAATGTTGTTGATACCGTAAGAGGTTTGCAGCGGAGTCAGTTTAAAGAGCTGGCTCAAAATGACATTCGCCGCCGCATCGCGTTTGATTTCAATCACGATGCGTACGCCTTCGCGGTTTGACTGATCGCTCACATCTGAAATGCCCAATATTCTCTTTTCATTCACCAACTCCGCGATTTTGGCAATCAGCATCGCTTTGTTGATCTGGTAGGGAATTTCTGTTACGATGATATTTTCCCTGCCTTTGGCATCTGTTTCAATTTCCGTCTTAGCCCGGACTACCACGCGGCCGCGGCCGGTTCTGAAGCCTTCTTTTACGCCAGAAAGGCCGTAGATAATACCTCCGGTGGGGAAATCAGGCGCTTTTACAAACTGCATCAACTCCTCCACATCAATTTCGGGCTTGTCTACAGCGGCCATGATGGCATCGCAAACCTCGGAGAGGTTGTGCGGCATCATATTAGTGGCCATACCTACCGCAATACCACTGGCGCCATTCACCAGAAGATTGGGGAATTTGGCAGGCATTACACTTGGCTCCTCCAAGGAGTCGTCGAAATTCAGCTGAAAATCAACAGTATCCTTGTCCAGATCGCCTACAATTTCATCCGCCACCCGGCGAAAACGCGCCTCGGTGTAACGCATGGCCGCAGGGCTGTCGCCGTCCATAGAACCAAAGTTACCCTGGCCGTCTACCAGCGGATAGCGCAGACTCCATTCCTGCGCCATACGCACCATGGTATCGTACACGGAAGCATCGCCGTGCGGGTGGTATTTACCCAACACCTCCCCCACAATACGGGCAGATTTTTTATAGGGTTTGTTGTAGGCCAGTCCCAAATCCAGCATGCCGTACAACACGCGGCGGTGAACGGGTTTCAAACCGTCGCGCACATCAGGAAGTGCACGACTGACGATCACCGACATTGAATAATCAATGTACGCGGTTTTTAGTTCGTCTTCAATGTTGATGGAAATAATTCTCGAATCTTGCATGTGCAGTGATTAAACGCAATAGTAGTTTTTCAGTCCTCAGACAGCTCTAAACTTTGTCCTGATTCCGGATAGCCCGGAGGATCAGAAGCCCAATTCCCAATACCTGGAAGATGGTTCAGAAGATCAGCATTTCGCTGGCGCCCTCCCAACTTTCCAGTTTAAACAAAGCGCCAAAGAAGGTGAGCGCAATACCGATAAACAGAATGGTAAGTGGATAAACGAGCTTCATATTTGAAAAGAATTTGGCAAGCCTTTCAGACCTTGAATTGCCGCGCGAAGATACGAATTATCGCGGGGTTACACTATTAAAAGAGGCGCTTACTTTTCCACAATTGACCAAATATTGAACTTTTTTTGCCTGTTTTTCGATTCGGGTATCGGAGAACTAATTTGCTCTATTTTTACCGCCCATATTGATCTTTTTTACCAAAAACACACCATGAGAATGAGCTTGAACCGAGTTTCCTTTCCTACCCTTTTTGCCTTCTTTTTAATTGCTTTTCAAGCGCAAAGTCAAAATGCCACCCTCCGTGGCGCCATCACCGATGCTGTTAGTGGCGAGGCCTTGCTTGGGGCCTCCGTTCGCGCCGGAACAATTGGGGCTGTTACCGACATGAATGGAACCTATTCCCTTTCCCTGCCTCCCGGAAGTTATGAAGTTGTGATTAACTACACCGGCTACACCTCCAAAACCACCACGGTTCGGTTGGCACAAGGAGAGAATCGAACCCTGGACATAAAACTGGACAACGCCGACAATCTGCTTCAAACGGCTACTGTAACCGCAGGAAAATTTGAAAAACCGCTCGGTGAGGTAACGGTGTCCATGGATGTGATCAAGCCCAAGCTGATTGAAAACACCAATAGCACTTCTGTGGATGAGGTTTTAGTGAAAGTACCGGGTGTAACCATCATTGACGGTCAGGCGAGCATCCGGGGGGGCGCAGGTTTCTCCTACGGCGCCGGCACCAGGGTTCTGATACTAGTAGATGATATTCCTGCGCTTCAACCGGACGCCGGATTGCCCAACTGGGACGATTTCCCGGTAGAAAACATCTCTCAAATGGAGGTACTGAAAGGGGCTGCTTCTGCATTGTATGGCTCCTCCGCTATGAACGGGATCATCAATATTCGCACCGGATACGCCAAGGACAAACCTGAAACCAGCGCCGCCCTGTTCACCAAAACCTGGGGCGACCCCAAGGATCCGGCTAAAAAATGGTGGGGGACCGACAGCTCCGGGATCCTTCAGCCCATAGAAACAGGTTTCAGCTTTGCCCACCGCCGGAAAATCAACAGGCTGGATTTTGTGCTGGGCGCTTACGGACTTTATCGCGACAGCTATAACCGGGAAACCTACAGCCGCTACGGCCGTATTACCCCGAACCTGCGTTACCGGGTAAACGATCGGCTGACCCTCGGGCTGAACACCAATTTCAATTTCGGACGCAGCGGCAGTTTCTTTATCTGGGGCGGCGCCGATACCCTTGCGTTACAGCCGGGTGTTGGTTCGGCCAGCTTTACCAGAGGTCGTTTACGCTTCAATATTGACCCAAATTTGCAGTATTTTGACCGGTTTGGGAACCGCCACAAAATTCTGAGCCGGTATTTTTACATTCACAACAACAACTCCGGCAACCAAAGCAACGACAGCCGTTTGTACTACGGGGAGTATCAGTTCCAGCGCCCCATGGACAACATCGGGCTGGTGCTGACCACCGGCGTGGTGGGCATGTACAATACCGTAGACGCCGAGATTTACAGCAATGCCACATTTAAGGCCAGAAACCTCGCCGGATATCTGCAATTGGATTACAAAGCCTTTGACCGGTTGAACCTTTCCGCCGGGGTACGTTATGAGCAAAATGTGCAAAAAAGCCCCGACAGCCTGTTTTTTCGCAACAGCTTGCTGGGCGTCATTCCGAATGGTGAGACCAAAGAGGCGAAGCCTGTGTACCGTTTGGGCGCCAATTTTCAGGCTGCCAGGGCTACTTACCTGCGGGCCTCTCTTGGCCAGGGGTACCGCTACCCTACCATTGCCGAAAAGTTTGTCAGCACCGATTTTGGCGTTGGCAATTCTGTTATTCCCAATCCCTACCTGGTTTCAGAAACAGGTTGGACCGCCGAACTGGGGTTAAAACAAGGCTTCCGGCTGGGCAACTGGCAGGGCTATGCCGACGTGACCGGATTTGTATCAGAGTACCAAAAAATGATGGAGTTTGTACTGGATAGCATCTTCTTCGATTTTAACGCCATTCCTCCCGGATTATCTGCCCTTTTTCAATCACAAAACACCGGAGACACCCGTATCACCGGCTGGGACGTCTCTGGAGTTGGACAAGGCAATCTCGGACCAGGCACCCTGGCACTGTTGGTGGGTTT
>JADZFI010000135.1 GCA_020850025.1 Saprospiraceae bacterium | reverse complement strand
CGCCCTTCAAACCACACGACAGCGAATTGTACTCCGTTATCCGGTCGTACTCCGGCGATGTGATGCCGCCCAAGCCCAACGATCCGCTCACCGACGAGCAAATCGGGAAGATCTATGTGTGGATTCTACAAGGCGCCACCGACAACTAACCATTCAAGCTTCCGCTTCCATTTTTTATGAAACCTGTTTTTAGATGGCTGTTGACTTTGGGAATACCGGCCTTCCTGCTCCTTCCTGGCAGCTGTTACTATGATAATGTGCAGGAGCTGCACCCGGAACTACTCCTGGATAACAACTGTGATACCACCGCTGTGATCAGCTACCAGGCCGATGTAAAACCGATTTTGACTGGTTCCTGTGGCGCCAACAATAGCTGCCACAATGCCGGTGGGGCAGGTGGAGGCGTTGTGCTGGAACAATACGCCGGGGTAAAATCTGCAGTAGCCAGCGGCAAACTTTGGAGCGCCATTATCTGGGATGGCAATGCCTCCTTCATGCCTAAAGGTAGTCCTACCAAGCTAAGCGATTGTTCCATTGCCAAAATCAATAAATGGATACAGGCAGGCTCTCCAGACAATTAAAAATGATTTTACACATGAAAAACCTGTTTTGGATAAGCCTGCTTTTGCTAGCTCCACTCGCACTTAAAGCCCAGGGAGAAGACCTGCTCAAGGAAATTGAGCTGGATGATAACAGTCCGGTCATGGCTACCTTTAAGGGAACCCGACTGATCAATTTTCACACCAATGAAACAGCAGGACGACGTACCCTCGATTTTCGGATTGCCCACCGTTTTGGCCCTTTTAATGACGGCTGGTACGACTTTTACGGTTTGGATGCCGGTGCAAGCATACGTTTGGGGCTGGAATACAGTTTTGATGGACGGCTGCAATTTGGCATAGGCAGAACGTCTTTGGAAAAAATGGCCGACGGCTTCCTGAAATACCGCCTGCTTCGCCAGCATACAAGTGGTTGGAAACAGGTGAGCGTCACGCTTATGTCGGCCGCCTTCTATACCATGTTGAAAGACCCGGATCAGGCAGTGAATGGATTTGACAAATATAAATTTTGGGGGAGCAGGCTTTCTTATGCTCATCAGGTGATCATTGCACGCAAATTCAGCGACCGCTTCTCTCTGCAAATTACGCCCACGCTGGTACACATGAATCAGGTGGACCGGATTTCCGACCGGAACGATGCCTTTGTGCTAACCGGCGCCACCAGGTTTAAAATCACGAAAAGAAGCGCCATTACCCTTGAATATGGCTGGAGAGCTACCGGGTACACGCGAACCAAATACTACGATACCCTGGGTATCGGATACGATATTGAAACCGGCGGGCACGTGTTCCAGGTTTTCCTGACCAATTCACTCGGATTGACCGAGCCCCAATTCCTGCTGCGCACCAACAATAAATGGTCTGATGGGGGCATCCGCTTAGGCTTTAACATCTCCCGGGTATTCACCATTTAGTTACATCATCCCAACACTCAAACCTGATTTATGCAAAAACTCATTTTAGCCTTCGTCGTCTGTATCATTGCCACCGGCATTATGCTTCCTTCCTGCAGGCATGAACTTGGTCAATTGCCCATCCTGCCCATTGATCCAACCGACACAACCGTTGTCCCTCCCCCACCCGACGACCCGGTTGATACCAGCGGCGTGCCCTGCGATCCGGATACGGTGTACTTTGAGAATCAGATACTTCCCTTGCTGGTTTCCAACTGCGGCATGTCGGGCTGCCATGATCCTGCATCACATGAGGATGGAGTGATAACCACCGATTATACCCATATCCGGCAGAAAGTAACGCCGTTTAATCCGGGTAACAGCAAGATTTACAAAGCCATCACAGACACCGATCCAGACGATCGGATGCCTCCGCCGCCAGCTGCACCGCTGACCACCGAGCAAAAGAATCTGTTGAAAAAATGGATTGAACAGGGCGCCCTTAACAACGCCTGTAATGAGAGCTATGGACAATGTGACACCTCCGGTGTAACTTACACGAATTACGTCCAACCATTGGTAGCCAACAAATGTCAGGGTTGTCATGGCGCCAACAATCCAGGCGCAGGCATCAAACTGACCAGCTATGCAGAGGTAAAAGCAGCCGTCGAAAGCGGCAGATTTTACAACTCCATCATTTGGGCGCCCGGGTATTCTGCCATGCCTCAAAACGGCACGAAACTTTCTACCTGCCAGTTGAATAAGGTAAAAGCCTGGATTGACAGTGGAATGCCGCAATAAGGTTCGGCAGACAAATAATTAGGAATTGTATAGTGGGGAGCCCGTCAGCGGGTTCCCCATTTTATTCCTGCCTGTATGAATCCAAGCGGGAAAGTGCGTTGGCCCTTTCCAACATCAAAAACACCATTACCATCCATAAAAACCTGCCAGCGAAGCTTTTTCGGTTGCCAGGAAAGACCAATTTGGCTGGTGACATTCAAATTGCGCAAAGGAATTTTTTGATCCGCTTCCACTTTTATCTCCTGGTTTGAGCCTGGATCAAAGTACTCTGTTTCCAGCTCATTTGACATAAAGATTCTGGCGGCATAGCCACTGCCCAAATACCAGTTCCAGTTTCTATCGGGACGGAGGTAGTATTTTAGTTGAATTGCCGGAAGCCAATATTGCAGACTACCCTCCAGATGCTGAAATGAATAATCCGGACTGGGGGATGCAGGCAAATTCAGCATCCAGCGTGGATCGGCTGGATGATTCAGTTCCAGGGATTGTCCTATGAAAGAAAGAGAGGTGGATAATGACCAGTGTTTACCCCACAATACTTCTCCCTGACATTGGGCCAGCCATGCCGCCGGCGCTTTATCCTCTCTACTGTTCAGCACATGAAGACCTCCGCCACCCAGCCCGAAGTGATATCGCAGTTTCTTGCGCTCTGGTTTAATTCGATTTGTCTGAACTGAACCATTCACTAAAGGAGTCTCCACAGGTTGAATGTCGTCGGTGGAAATCATTTTATTCAACACTGAGTCCACTTTTTCTTCAAAAACTGACTCCTCGTGAGGAGCTTTTATTTCGTTTTCAGTTGCCACAACTGATTGTGCCTGTGTTGTGTCTGGTTTTGATGTTATTGCTGCTTTGGTGGCGGGAATATTTGATGAGTTTGATGCGGTGGAGGATATGGCTTGTGCAGAGTTACTGACTGGGTTGTACTGTACCACAGTTCTATCATGCGACTGAATTTCTGCTGAAGAATATAGTTGACGTTGAATAACCAGGGTTTGATATATGGTATCCAGGATGACTACCCGCTCGTGGGTGAGATCGGGTGTATCAACCACCTGTTGTTGGGTCAAGGTTGCCAGCTCTGCTTGAAGGGAGTGCAACTGAAAGCTGGTCCAGAGGTTAGCCAGCAGCAAAAGTGCCGCAAGGAGCCACCACCATTTCTGTCGCTGCTGGCCTTTTTGGTGCTCAAAGG